>JAYUDU010000322.1:0-1642 GCA_043739605.1 Acidimicrobiales bacterium
AGGAGTGACGTCGACAAGGCGGTCAGGCCGTCACGCCGGAGCGAGCGATCGCGGCCTCTGACGTACCGAGGTACGAGGCGATGACCTGGGGATGGTTGAGGACATCGTCTGGCAGCCCTCTGGTGACGACGGCGCCCTGTTCGAGAGCGATGAGCTCGTCGGAGACGGCGCTGATGAGCGGCATGTCATGTTCGATGAGCAGGATCGCGCAGCCGACCTCGAAGCGGATGCGCTCGAGGAGCGGGCCGAACTCCTCTGTCTCCTTCTGGGCTACGCCGGCAGAGGGCTCGTCGAGCAGCAACACCTGTGGCTCTGTGGCGACCACCGACGCAAGGTCGACGAGGCGGCGGGTGCCGGTGGACAGCTCACGCAGGAACTTGTCGCGGAACGGCGTGAGGCCGAACAGCTCGAGGAGGCGCTCTGTGCGGATGCCGATGCTGCGCTCCGCCTTGCGGACGTTGGGCAGGTGAAGGGCGCCGTAGATGGGGTTCTTGACCTCCAACTTGTTTTCGAGCGACAGCGCGATGGCCTCCGTCACCGTCAAGGCAGGGAACAGGCGGGCGTCCTGGAACGAGCGATGCATGCCGAGCTTGGCGCGCTGGTCCGGCCCCAAGAAGGTGACGTCGGTCTCGCCCAGCCACACCTCGCCGGCGTCCGGCAGCACGAAGCCAGAGATGAGGTCGTACAACGTCGTCTTGCCCGCGCCGTTCGGCCCGATCATGCCGAGGATGCGGCCCTTCTCCAACGTGAACGACACGCCGTTGGTGGCGGCGATGCCGCCGTAGGACTTGCACAGGTTCTTCACCTCGAGAGCGACGACGCGCTCGGTGGCCTGTTGGCGGCCCCGCGAGCCGTAGCTGCCTGCCGTGGCACCACCGCCGCCGGCGAGGAACACGGCCCTCAGGATGTCAGGGCGGTTGAGGAGCTCGCCCGTCGGACCGGAGAATCGGACCTCGCCCTTCTCCATGAACACCGCTCGCTTGGCGATGGTGAACGCGACGTTGATCGATTGCTCGACGAGGATGACAGTCGTTCCCGCGGCGTGGATGGCCCGAACCACCTCGAGCAACTGTTCGACGACGACCGGCGCAAGGCCGAGTGACAGCTCGTCGATGACGAGAAGCTGCGGCTTGGCGAGGAACGCCTGCGCGAGTGCCAACATCTGCTGCTCGCCGCCCGAGAGGTTTCCTGCGGGTTGGTCTGCTCGTTCGCGGAGGATGGGGAACAGGTCGAGCGCGGCGGCGACGTCGGCCGCTTCGGCCTTCATGCCCCACTCGGCCAGCTTGATGTTCTCAGCGACCGTCAGGCTCGGGAACACGCCCTTGCCGCCCTGCACCTGGGCGATGCCGCGCTCTGCGTGCGCTGCGGCCGGAAGGTAGGTGATGTCCTCGCCCCGCAGGAACACCGCTCCGTTGGACGCGGCGACGGTGCCAGCGATGGCCCGCAACAAGGTGGACTTGCCGGCGCCGTTGGTGCCGAGCAGCGCCAGGATCTCGCCGTCCTCGACATCGAGATCCACTCCGAACAGGATCTGCACGCCGCCGAGGTGCACGTCGAGGTCGCGCACGACGAGCAGCCGCCTGGCAGCTTCCTCGCCGATGGCCAGCGTCGCCGTCGCCGCCGCCGCGGCGGCCTTGGCCTG
>JAYUDU010000323.1:0-1637 GCA_043739605.1 Acidimicrobiales bacterium
CCGACCGGGGAAGTCTGCCTCGGCCCACTGCTTCCAGCGTGCGACGCCATCGGCGATCCGCATGGCGTCGAGGAGAGCGTCTGGAACCATCCCCCGGTAGGCGACGACCCAGCCGCGGTGATGGATTGCCGCGGCTGCGGCGAGGTCCGCCACGTCATCCGAACGGATGCGTCGGACGTTGATGGCCGTGGGGGGCGCCAGCCGCGACGCGATCGCGCCGAGACCGTCCGGCGTGCCGGCCACGACGTCGAAACCGTCGACATCGGTGAGCCAGGCGAAGTTGTCGCGGTGCAGGCGGATCGATGGGTCGAAGCGGTTGAGGACCACGATCACCGGGAGGCCGACAGCGACGAGAGGCCGAGCTGCGGTGCGCACCGCGTTGATGGTGCCGAGGCCGGCGTCGGCGACGAGTACGACCACGTCCGCCTCCATCGCCACTGCGAGGGCCAGACCATCGCCGTCCTCCGCAATCGGAGATGCCACCCCGCCGGCGCCCTCCACGAGCACGACCGACCGACCGGTAGTGGCCACCGGCCACGAGATGGACGCCACCATCTCTGCGAGGCGGAGCGGGGCCAACCCGAGCACCCTGGCGGCCATCGGCGGTGCGAGCGGCACGGGAAAGGTGCGGTCCGGTCGGCAAACCACCTCGGTCGGCTCGCCGGTCGCCCCCGCGAGCACGGTCGCATCGAGGGGGTGGGGGTCGGCGGGGTCGAACGATTGCGCAGGCTTCCTGGCAGCAACCGCGACGCCGTCTGCTGCGAGCAACGAGAGGAGGTACGCCGAGACCCACGTCTTGCCGACCTCGGTCCCGGTTCCGAGCACGCACACTCGACGGGGGCGTCGGGACCGGGCTGGGGTTGGCGGGAGCTTGGTCGTCGCAGCGACGGACGTGGGGCGCTTGTCCGAGGAAAATCCGCCGAGACCGAGCGCCGCGAGCCCGTCGACGAGCGCGTCGATGTCGGCGTCGGTGTGCGCGGCCGAGAGTGCGATGCGGAGGCGACTGGTGCCCGGAGCCACCGTCGGCGGCCTGATGGCCGGCACCAGCAGGCCCCGCTCCAACAGCGCAGCCGAGGCGGCCACGGCGTCGGCCTCACCGCCGACGATCACCGGCACGATGGCCGAGGCGTGGTCGCCGTGACCCACCACTCTGGCGGTGTGCGCTCGAACCCTGGCGACGAGCGCGGCGCCCTCAACCGAGGTCAGGATCTCGAGTGCCGCCAGTGCCGCAGCCGCATCTGACGGAGGCATGGCCGTCGAGAAGATCTGGGTGCGCGCGGTGTTGATGACCAGGTCGCATACCGAGCGGTCGGCGGCCACGAACCCGCCGATCGAGCCGAGTGCCTTCGACAGGGTGCCGACACGGACGATGCGCATCCCACCGGGTCGCGCGTCGAGCGGCACGTCTGGCGTCCACAGCACGTGAGCCTCGTCGATGACGAGCAGCGCGCCGCGCGCTTCGCACAGCGTTGCCAGCGCTGTCACATCTGCCGCGTCGCCGTCCATGGAGAACACCGCATCGCTGACCACCAGCGAGGAGACGCCGTCTTGCCCCGCGACGTGGAGGTGGTGGGCAAGCGCGTCGTGATCGCGGTGCGCGAACACCACGACCTCGGCCCTGGCGAGACGTGCCCCGT
>JAYUDU010000324.1:0-4570 GCA_043739605.1 Acidimicrobiales bacterium
CATCGTTGACCGAGCTGCATGGCCACCGAATCGTCCGATGCGACGCGCTGCCGACCACCAAGCGGGGGGCGCTCAGCAAGGTCGACGGTGACACCATCGCGGACGCAGCTGGACACGCCCGGCGGCTCGGCCTGCCCTTCGTCGTCGTCATCGCCAGCAGCGGGGCCGACGTCGCCGAAGGCATCGCCGCGTTGCACGGTTGGGGCCTGGCCGCCGCGGCCATGGCGCGCCTGTCCGGCATCGTGCCTGTCGTCGCGGTCGTCGACGGTCCGGCGGTCAGCGGGCCCGCGCTGCTGTTGGGCCTCGCGGACGTAACGGTCTTCACCACAGCTGCGTATGCGTTCATGTCGGGACCGGCGATGGTGGCCGAGATGACCGGCGTGCTGGTGCCCCTCGACCGACTCGGCGGATCCGGCGTGCACGCGAGGAGGTCAGGAGTGGCCTCGCTCGTCGCGCCGGACCTCGATGCGGCCCTTGAGCTCGTCGCCGGCGTGCTCGATCACCTGCCCCCCAACGCCGACACCCTCCCCGCCATCATCGACTCCGACGATCCGGTCGACCGCGACGCGCCGGAGCTGGCGACCATCCTGCCTGCGTCACGAACGGGTGCCTACGACGTGCGCGACGTCGCACGGGCCATCTGCGACGACGGCGAGATCCTCGAGCTGTGGTCGGAGTGGTCACCCAACCTCGTCACTGCGTTCTCACGCATCGGTGGCAAGGCCGTCGGCATCGTCGCCAACCAGCCGTGTGCGCTCGCCGGCACCCTCGACATCCCCGCCAGCCAGAAGGGCGCACGGTTCGTTGACCTGTGCGACTCGCACAACGTGGCCATCATCACCCTGGTCGATACGCCTGGCTTCTTCCCTGGCAAGGACCTTGAGTGGCGGGGCATGATCCGCAAGGGGGCGCAACTTGCGTTCGCCTACGCCAGGGCCCGCGTGCCGCGGGTGTGCGTGGTGCTGCGCAAGGCCTACGGCGGCGCATACATCGTGATGGATTGCAAGACGATGGGCAACGACCTGTGCGTCGCGTGGCCGTCGGCGGAGATCGCAGTGATGGGAGCGAAGGGTGCCGCCGAGATCCTGCATCGCCGGGCGACGCCCGCGGAGCGGGCCGCCCATGAAGCGGAGTATGAGGCGACGCTGCTGACGCCATGGATCGCCGCGGAGCGCGGTCTGGTCGATGCCGTGATCGAGCCGATCGACACGCGCCGGGTGGTTGCCGCCGCACTGGAGGGCATCATCGCCAAGCGCGACGAGGTGGTCGCGCGCAAGCACGACAACGGGCCGCTGTAGCCCGTGTAGCCGTGTGAGTCCCAGCAGTGCCGTCGGCGGAGCGCTACTTGCCGGGAGTGGTCGTGGTGGCTGCGGTGCTCGCGGCCGTGGTCGATGCGGTGACGTCGATACCGCAGTTGGTCTTGAGATACGCAGAGACCGTGGTGGCAGCAACCTGAAGGCTGGCAACAGATCCGAGGTCGATCTTGGCGAAGTCGTAGTCGTTGGCCGCCATCTGGTCTCTGAAGGCGACGAAGCCCGTCCGCAGTGCAGTGACGCTGCCGAGCAGATCCTTGGGCACATCGCCATCCTTGATGCTGAGCAGCTTGCTCGCGGCGAGCTTGTCGATGGCCGCCTTGGCGGTCGACTTGTTGGTGATGGCCGCAGGATCGATGACCAGCGCACCGCCGCCGCCCTTCTTCACCACAGAACAGAAGTGCTGTGCCTCCGTCTGCTTCGAGCCGCACCCGGCCCCGAGGACCACCGCGAGCGCAACGGGCGCGACGACGAATGTGCGGGCCGAGAGCAGGCGTTGGATCACATGACTCACGTTAGGCCGCGGTGGGCCGCGACCCACGTGAGGAGGCGCGGCACTGGCCAACTGTTGACGACCGTGTCTGGGTCGAGGTCGGCGCGCTCTGCCCGGGCGCAGCCGTGACGCTGCCACTCCAGCTGACCCGGCGCGTGGGCGTCGGTATCGATCGTGACCTTGACCGCGGCGCCTCTGATGAGCTCGAGGATGCGCATGGGCGGGTCGAGCCGTTCTGGCCGGCTGTTGATCTCGATGGCGGTGTCGAAGGCGCGAGCGGCTTCGATGACAAGGTCGGCATCGAAGGTGCTCTCGGCCCGACCCTTGCCGACCACGATGCGGTTGGTCATGTGGCCGAGGACGTCGACGAGGGGATCGGCGAGTGCGGTGCACAGCCGGCGCGTCATTGCTGGCGCAGCCATCTTCAGGTCGGAGTGGACGGACGCGACGACGAGGTCGAGGTCGGCGAGAAGACCGCGATCTTGGTCGAGGGAGCCGTCGTCGAGGATGTCCACCTCGATGCCGGCCAGCACCCGGAACGGCGCACACAGCTGGTCGACGCGATCGATCTCTTCGCGTTGGCGTACCAGCCGCGCCGCGCTCAGGCCGTTGGCGATGCGCAGCCGGGGCGAGTGGTCGGTGATGACGATGTACTCGTGGCCAAGGGCGGCGCCGGCCCGCGCCATGGCCTCGATCGGCGAGCCACCGTCAGACCACTCAGAGTGCAGGTGGCAGTCGCCGCGCAGCAACGCCCGCAGGGCCGAGCCGGGGACCCCAGCGCCCGTCTCGACCCGGCTGGCGTGCGCCACCTCCAAGGCTTCGAGGTACGCGCACGGCCGCTCGTTGGCGACATCGATGATGACACCGCCCGTGCTCGGTCCGATGCCAGGCAAGCTGAGGATCGTGCCGTCGGCAAGGTGCTCGTCGACGGCTCCGGGCCCGAGCCGGCGACACAGCGCCGCCGCGCCCCGAAAGGCTCGCACCTTGGGCGTCGGCGCCTGCGCCTCCTCGAGGAGGTAGCCAACCCGATCGAGCGCGTCGAGCGCGGCGTCGATGTCCACCGAGCCATGCTGCCACGCACCTCTCAGGCGAAGTTGCGCATCTCCGCGATCAGTCGCCCGGCGACGACCTCGGGGGCGGGCGGTGGGCCGCTGCCGCGCCCGAACGGGGCGGTCTCGACGGTGACGATCGAGCCACCTGCGTCTGGTACGAGACGCACCCGGGCGTGACCAAGGCATGGGTCATCGACCATGCCTTCGAGCAGGTACGGCTCTTCAACGATCTTCGGGTCGCCGATGGACGAGAACGCCAGCAACAACAGCTCGAACGCCTCTGCTGGCAACAACGAGATGCCGAACGTGGCGTCCGCCTCGACGAACCCAAGATCATCGGCGACGCGTCCCGGCGGCGGCGCCGGAGTCCATTGGCCGAACCCGGTCCCCGGCACCGCCACCCCATGGAACGGCTCGAAGTCGGGCGAGCTGTCCCGGCCGCGGTTGAGGACGGGATCGGGCCCCCGGGACGTCAGATCACCGAGCGCCACCTCGACGGCCCGCTGCACGGCCATCAGCCGCTCTGCTGCATCGTGCAGCTCGGTCGGTGAAGCCCCGCGGCCCATGAGGATGTCGGGATGCAGCTGCTTGGCAAGCTGGCGCTTGGCCCCGCGCACGTCGCCCTCGGTTGCGGTGCGACCATCGAGGCCGAGCGTTGCCCACGCATCGGCAGCGGCGTTGCGAACCACAATGCCGACGGTAGCGGCATCTACGGCCGTGCCGTTGCGTCGTGGCATGGCGGCGTCGTCGCGCCCGGTGCTCTCGTGGCCGCTCCCTATGCTCGGCCACCGTGGTGCGCGCCCGATCCGCCTCGTACGCCATCAGGCGCCCACGGCGCTTCGCATGGCGTGGCGCCGAGTTGATCGGGGCGCCCCGGTTCGGCGGCGCGGCGTGCGCGGCGCTCGGCGTGATGTGGCTCGCCCAGGTGAGCATCCCCCTCACCCCGATCGGGCGACGCCAGGCGGGCACGACCATCGTCGTCGTGGCCCTCGTGGTGGCCGTCGGGCTCCTGGCCACAGCCGAGCTGGGGGGCAGGCGAGCGGTGGCCGCCGCGGCTGGGTGTTGCGGTCTCGGACTGGGCGCCGAAGTGGTCGGCACCCGCACCGGGTGGCCGTTCGGGGCCTACACCTACACAGCAGAGCTTGCGCCTCGAGTGTTTGGAGTGCCGGCCATCGTGGTGGTCGCCTGGTTCGGGATGGGGCTGCCGGCGTGGGCGGTCGCGTCCCGCCTGGTAGCCGGTGGCGGGACGCGGCGAGTCGCGTCGCGAATCGGCATCGGCGCGGTCGCGCTGACGGGGTGGGACCTGTTCCTCGATCCCCAGATGGTGAGGGAGCGCTACTGGATCTGGCCGAACGGTGGCGCGTACCGGGGCATCCCGTTGAGCAACTTTGCGGGGTGGTTCTTGGTGTCTGGCTTGTTGATGGCGGTGCTGGCAAGCGTTGCTCCGCTGGCCTCGCCGCGCCGTTCGCTGCCGGGGGTCTACGCGCTCATGGCCGCGATGGAGACGCTTGGCTTTGCAGTCTTCTTCGGTGCGCCGTTGGTTGCGCTGTGCGGCGGCGTGGTGTGCCTGCCGCTGGCGTTTGCATCGCTTCGGCGGCCGCGGGTGCGCGCTACATGACGCGCGTGATCGTGATCGGAGCTGGCGTCGGCGGGCTCGCAGCCGCCATCCGCCTCGCAAGCGCCGGTCACGAGGTAGAGGTGGTCGAGCAGGC
>JAYUDU010000325.1:0-4570 GCA_043739605.1 Acidimicrobiales bacterium
CGGCCGCGAGGTGTTGGACGAGCGGGGGGAAGCTGCGCTCCAATCCGCCCAGCTCATAGGAGGGTGCCACCACCATGGCCACCCTGCGTGGCCCGCCGCTCCCCGCCAGCGCGGGGTCGGAGACGTCGCGCATGCCACTGACTGTAGGCGCAGCGGTGCGCCCCTGAGACGAGCGAGAGTGTCCGGGTTGATCGGGTTTGCCAGTGGTCCGAACGGACCAGATCGAGCAAATCTCGCACCGAGTGAGCGGAAACGCGCTCAAGGTGGTGGCCGAGAGCACCGACATCCTGCCCGTGGCGAACACGGAGAGCAGTCAGACCAACACGGCGAGTCGTACACTGCGGCTCGTTCTGGCGCTCGTGGCCGCAATTGGTGGCTGGATGGCGGTGGCCAAGCCGGGCGCTGCCGCCACGGCCAGCCGCCTCCTCGTCCGCCAGGGTCCCGAGATGGTGGCGGCCAACGGCCAGACCGTCGTCGGAACCGCCGTGCTGCAGATCCCCACAACCCGCCGGCTCGCCGTCGTCACATGGCGGGTCGATGGTCACATCCCCCGGCTGGCGAGCGTCAGAGGCGGCCGCGCCACCCTGACGATGGGTGAGACCGGCCAAGATGTCACCGTGGCACCCGGCAGGCACACCGTGACCGCCACCATCAGCGCGGTCCGTCAACGCCGGATCGTGGCCAGCGGCATCATCGTCCTCGCCGCTGCGGTGCTCCCAGTGGCCGCGCCCCTCCTCACCGGCCCCTCGACCGCCATCGCCGTGGCGGCGCCTCCCGCGATCGTTGACCCGACACCTGAGGTTGCCCCGACCACGACCGTCGCAGCGCACACCCAGTCCCCGTCCGCACTCGTGGCAGCCCCGCCAACCACCACGCCGGCGCCATTCGTCGGCGCGCCGCCAACAACCGCCCCGGCGATCCACCCGGTCGCAGCCGCCCCCGTCGCAGCTCGGGTGTCATGGGAACGGGGCGTCGGCATGGCGCACTGGTCCCGTGACGACTACGCAGCACCGGCGTTCGGTACCGACCTCGACGCCGTCAAGCACATGGGCGCCACCGAGGTGTCCCTCGTCCCGACCGAGTACATCGACGGCATCCACTCCAACGGCCCCATCACCGCCGACTACTGGAGCACGATGCAGATCGGGCCGCTCGAAGCTGGCATCAACGCCGCTCACGCCCGCGGCCTCCACGTCCTGCTCAAGCCGCACCTCGATACTCGCGACGGCCAGCCCCACGGCCTGATGGACCCCGCCGATCCCACCGTCTGGTTCGCCAACTACCGCACGTTCATCCTCAAGTACGCCGACGCAGCATCTCGCACGGGTGCAGAGGGCATGGTCGTCGGCGCAGAGATCGACCAGACGGTCATCAAGTACCCAGTGCAGTGGCGCACGCTCATCGCCGAGATCCGCACGCACTTCTTGGGCAAGCTGACCTACTCCTCCGAGATCGGGACCTACGACCGCATCCATATCTGGGACGCCCTCGACACCATCGGCCTCGACGCGTACTACAGCGTCGCCAGCAACAGCGGAACCGCAACGAAGCAGCAGATGCTCAACAACTGGGCGCCGATCATCAACACGCTGCGGGCGTACTCGCAGCGCTGGGGCCGCCAGATCTCGTTCACAGAGGTCGGCTACCGGTCCATCATCCACGCTGGCTTCGAGCCGTACAGCTACGACCGTCCGACCACCCGCGATGACAACGCTCAGGCCGTCGCCTACGACGCCCTCAACACCGCATTCGCCAACCAGAGCTTCCTCGCCGGCATGAACATCTGGATGTGGGACGTCGCAGGCACAGACGACACCCTCGGGTACACCCCGCACAACAAGCCGGCCGAAGGCGTCATCAGCGGCTGGTGGGGCGGCGCCCCCTGAGCCGACCTGGACCGAGGCTGCTGGCGGTCGAGACCATGCTTGAAGGGTACGCCGTCGGTGTGACACTCACGTGAGGAGCGATTGGTAGATCGTTGCCATCCGGGTGCCCATCGCGGCCGGGTCGTAGCGCTCGGCCCACATCCGCAAGCCGGACTCCGCGACCCCACGACGCACCTCGACCGATGCCATGCGGCGCACGCAGTCGACGAGCCCGGCGAGGTCCGGGGCGATCATGGCGTCCACGCCGTCGGTGGCGCCCAGGCCTTCGATGCCAAGCGCCGTCGACACCACGGGCAGGCCCAGCGCCCACGCCTCGATGATCTTCACCCGCACGCCGCCGCCAGAACGCAGCGTGACGATGAGGGCGTCGGCGTCGAGGACCGCATCGGCCACGTCCGCAACGTCGGAGCGCACCTCGACCGCAGGTGAGCCAGGGGGTGGCGACAGCTCGAGCGTCGCGGCGGCCCGTCCCACGACGAGCAGGCGAGCCACACCGACCGCCGCGAGGCGCGGTCCAAGCGCCACGAGATCCTCCGCAGCGTCGCGGTTGGGTCCGTAGTCATAGGAGCCGACCAGCGCGAGCGTTGCCAGCTCTGGCCTGATCGGGTGACCGCCGGCTCGCGACGGTCGATGACCCAGCTCGACGACATGCACCCGCGGCGCACAGTCGGCCGCGACGTCGATGCATCGTTCACGATCGCGTTCGGACAGCACCACAACAGCAGCGGCGGCCTCAAGAGCGGCGCGTTCGACGCGTTCCACCGTGTCGATCTGGCGGGAGTTGGCCGACGCCTCCGAGCCCGTGCGACGGCTCTCGACGTCGACCATGGTGACCACGTCTGGGAAACCGGTTGGCGCCCACATGAAGGCATGTTGGAAGTCGACGACGTCGGGGCAGATGGCCTGGATCCGCGCCACGAGGCCGGCGCGGGCCGGCCCCCAGCTGAAGAGGGCGAACGGGTCCCGCAGGCGCGTCGCCGCGAGCCGCGCCCGCCATGCGAGACCACCGACTGCCCCGACGGGTCGGCCGGGAACGATGTGCTCCGTCACACCGGACGGCGGCGGTTCGGGGCGCTCGTCGGGCCAGCTGTGTCGGACCAGGTGGACGTCGTGGCCGAGGAGCACCAGCTGTTCGAGGAGGTGGGCGTTGCGCAGCCGGTCGCCGCTCGTCGCCGGGTAGACGACGTGCGGAGAGACGACGGCGATCCTCACGGGGTGATCGGACGATCGTAGCGACGCAGAACGATGCCATCGAGCTGGGTGACCGCCGAGAGCGCCAGGCCCGCAGCCTCGATCGTGGTGGTGATCACTGGGGCAACAACCCCGTCGGTCGCAGAGCCGTCCCTGCTGTCCTGTTCCGCGTACGCGATGGCGAACCACACCCGGTCGGTGCCGCCGAGAGCCTCGCCGAGCCGTTCGGCGTCCTGTCGTTCGTGATGCACCTTGGGGCGGATGGCGTCGCCCCATGGCTGGGACGGCAGCATCGGCGTCACCGTTGCAGATGCCCCCGGTCCCCGTCGCAACAGTTCGTGCTCGAAGCCGATGCGGCTGAAGGGAGCGACAAACACCATGCCCGGAGGTCGGGCGGTTGCGGGGGCCGTGCCGAGCACGAGCGTTGCCATGGCGCGCCAGTCGTCTTTCGAGGAGGAGCGCAGCCACGCGACCTGCCCCGCGACGAGGCACACGACCAGGCCAGCCAACGCAACGGGGCGCGCCCTTGGGCGCAGCGCGCTCAGCGCGGCCACCGCCACCACTGCGAACGGCATCGTGGACACTGCGAAGTACCGGATGGCGAAGGCTCCGAGCACCGGGCTCGCCACGAGCGCCAGGACCGGTGGCACCACCAGCATCGAGGGCCAGACCAGCGCATCGAGCCGGTCGGCGGGTGTCGACGCGGCCCACCCGCGGCGCACCAGCACCACGCAGCCAAGCGCGAGCAGCGCAGCCACCGGCACGGCTCCGACGGCGGTGCCCCCGGCGATGTGCGCCGCCACACCAGCAACGATGCGGACCGTCGGGGTGGTGAACGCTTGGCCTGAGGTCGTCAGGATGAAGACGGGCCCAAGGATGGCGGCGGCGGCGACCGCTCCGCTCACGAGGCCGGTCCATCGCGCCAGGAGGCCGCGCCAGCCGACGGCCGCGGTCAACGCCATCAGCTGCGCAGCGATCACCAAGGCGCCGGTCGGGTGCAGGAGGATCATGACCACCCCCGACAGCGACCACGCTGCGAACCGCGCCGGCAACCCATCGACAGCTACGCAACGCCGCAGCAGGAACACCGCTCCGATGGAGGCGAACACCTCAAGCGCGTAGGGGCGGGCCTCCTGTCCGTACTGGATGAGCAAGGGGTGCAGCGCGAAGACCGCAGCCGCGATGACGGCGCCGGCCCTCCCCAGCAACCGACGTGTTGCCGCCCACCCCAGGGGCACAGCGCCGGCCGCAGCGACCAGCGACGGCCATCGCAGCCCAACATCGGACCGTGCGAGCCCGCCGAGACCCTTGAGGAGCAAGTAGTAAGCGAACAGACCGTCGGACTCCACGCGCTCGACATCGAACAGACGACGCAGCGACAGCCGGGCCGCCTCAGCCGAGTACGCCTCGTCGATCCAGATGGGCTTGGAGCCGAGGGTCACGACTCCAAGCACCGCGACTGCGGCGATCGCCAACAACGCCCCGACGCGCCA
>JAYUDU010000326.1:0-4567 GCA_043739605.1 Acidimicrobiales bacterium
CCCACCTTGCGATCGTCGACGCCCTCACCCAGCGCAGCGATGCGGCCGGCGCTTTCACTGCCCGGCGTGAAGTTGGCCGGCGTGCGCGCCTGGTACTTGCCGC
Source organism: Acidimicrobiales bacterium (assembly GCA_043739605.1). Classification (GTDB taxonomy): domain Bacteria; phylum Actinomycetota; class Acidimicrobiia; order Acidimicrobiales; family JAUJNH01; genus JAYUDU01. The sequence continues at coordinate 104 of JAYUDU010000326.1, forward strand.
GACACATCAAGACGTCAGGGAACGCCAGGCCGACTGCCTCCACGTCGATGAGCACCTGGCCATGACCAGGCTGGGGAGCCGGCCGCTCGTTGAGGTGAAGGTTGGTCGACGGTTCGCCGAGCTCGGACAGCTGCCAGATGCGCATCGACGCGCACCCTATGTGCGCCGGCCGGCGAGCGCTCGTGCATCAGGCTCCCCATAGCGCATCCGGCAGTCCCGATGCGCGAGCGATGGGCCGCTCGATGGCGGCAGTGATCGCGTCGGCGGCGGCGATGACGGTGAGGCGATGCTGCGCCCGGGTGACGGCTGTGTAGAACAGCTCCCGGGTCAGCAGCTGACTGTTCGCCTCCGGCAGGCGGACGATCACCTGGCCGAACTGGCTTCCCTGGGCTTTGTGGATGGTCATCGCATAGAGCGACTCGACCGAGGCGAGCCGAGCAGGCGCCACGTCCAGCACCTCACCGCGCCGATCGAAGACCGCTCGCAGCCGACCCCCGCCGACGTCGACCACCACACCGGTGTCACCGTTGTAGACGCCGAGGCCGTGATCGTTCTGGGTGACGAGCAACGGCCGCCCGGCGTACCAGGCGCCGGTGCCGTAGCCGCTGATCGAGTGGCGGAGCCATCGCTCGATCTCGAAGCGCCAGGCGGCGGCGCCGGTAGGCCCGCGCCGGTGGGCGCACAGGACCTGGACCGACCCGAGTGCCTCGAGCGCTCCTCGCGCGTCGCCCCGTGTCGCCGCCTCGACGATCGCACGGCCCGCTCCAACGGTGGCTCTGCGAATGGCGTCCAGCTCCGGAGCGCGGCTCGGATCGACGGTGGGTCCGGCCTCGATCCACGTGACGTCGCCGTTGGTCCCACCGCGTCGCAGCGCCTCGAGCACTGCGGCCACGTCCCCGCGCTCGATCGCCTCGGCGACCGCCGCGATGCCGCCTCCGAACCGGTGCACGTGACGAAGCACAACGATGCTGTCGGCGATGGCCGCCGTCGGCTCTGCAAGCGGGGTGACACGCGACGAAGGCAACTCAGCGCCGACGGAGGCCAGCTCAGCGCCTGCGGCGCTCGACAGGACGAGGCCATCGGCCGCGGGGCCGACGATGTCACCGAGCACGGCGCCGGCCTCGACCGACGCGAGCTGACGGGGGTCCCCGACGAGGATCAGTCGAGCTGTCGGACGGACCGCGTCGAGCAACTTCGCCATCTGCGAGAGCGAAACCATCGAGCTCTCGTCGACGATGACGACCGTGTGCGGCAGCTGGTTGTCGCCGTGGTGCTTGAACCGACTCTGGTTGCCCGGCTGCCAGCCGAGGAGTCGGTGGAGGGTCGACGCCGAGGTCTGGACGAGCGAGCGCCGCACGGGCTCTGACACGGGCAGGTGCGCCGCTTCGGCGTGCACGGCCTCAGCGAGGCGGGCGGCGGCCTTGCCGGTCGGCGCGCACAGCGCAACGTGAGGCTGCGGTGCGCCCCGCGCCGCAGCCTGCTCGTGCAGCAGGGCGAGGATGCGCGCCACCGTCGTCGTCTTGCCGGTGCCGGGCCCTCCGGCGACGACACAGAACCGACGAAGCACAGCCGTCGCCGCGGCGATGCGCTGGAGGCCCTCTGGGTCGGCGTCGTTTGGGGGGAACAAGCGAGCGAGACCCTCGGTGAGGACTGGGGTGTCGACGTCGACGAGGCCTGACGCGATGCAGGCCCCCAGGACGCGGACGATGGTCTGCTCGTGCCCCCAGTATCGGTCGAGGTAGAGGCGATCGCCGACGATCCGCAACGGCTGATCAGACGGCGCATCCGGGCCGACGGCGACGAGCGAGCAGGCCCCTACCTTCGCCGACCACGTCGCCGGGTCGGGCCAGTCGAGCGGGGCCGCGTCGATCGGTGTCGCGTCGCCGGGCGTCTCGTCGTCGGCGTCGGGAGTGACGGTCTCGTGCGCGGTCCGCAGATCGACGAACACGTGACCGAAGCGCACGGCGCGGACGGCCAGCGCGATGGCAAGGATCACGTCGCCGTCGCCGGCGGCATCGAGCCCGCCCAGGTCGGCGAGCGTCTCGGCGGGGTGGACGTCGGCGGCCCCGAGCACGCCAGCATCGGCGAAGCGTCGGAGCGGCAGGCGGCGCTCGGCGGAGTCGGCGATGAGCGCGTGGGATCCATCCCACGGGTCGACGGCAGAGGTCTTCACGACGCCGCCGCGCTGCCCGGCGCGCCCGCGTCGAGCAGGTCAGAGAGTGCGAGGACGAACGATGCCGGCGGCCGCCAGGCGAACACGCCACACGGTGCGGTCGCTCCCGGCGCGCACGGGGTGTCTGGGCCGGTCATGCCGCGGAGGAACAGGTATGCCACGCCGCCGAGGTGGCGACCGGGTTCATACGCCGGCAGGCGCCACCTGAGGTAGCGGTGGAGCGCGACCTCGTAGATCGCAGCCTGCAGTGGGTAGTGCGCGTCCTGCATCGCGTCCGCCAGCGCGGCCGGTCGGTAGTGCCAAGAGGTCAGCACCTCGGCAGATGGGGCGAGGCGATTCGTCTTGTAGTCGACCACGACGTAGCGCTGATCGCCCCCATCGCGTCCGAGGCGAGCGACGAGGTCGATGCTGCCCGACAGGAAGCCTCGGATCTCGGCGGCGACGACGGGGTCCCGCAGCAACAGGTGGTAGTCCGCGAGCGGGTCGTCGGCGGCGAGGTGCGCGGCGAACACGTCGGCGATGGCGTCCATCGTCACAAAGCCGAGTGGGCTGTCCCCGCCCGCAAGCGGCAGGTCGAACGCCATCTCGTTGAGCCGGTCGCCGTGCTCGAGGTCGCACAGGGCACGTCCGTCGAACAGCGGGCCGAGCGGGGTCGTGAGTGCTGCGACGAGGCCATCCACGACAAGGGGCTCGCCGGTGCCCAGGAGCGTGCGCGCCGGCGCGTCGATCGCGGCGATGACGGCCGCGGCCAGGTCGGCTGCGGCGAAGTCGACCCGCTCAAGGACCTGATGGACGAGCGTCCCGACCTCGGGCCCGCCCATCAGCGGTCCCATGATCACCTCGGCGAGCAAGGGGTCGGCCGGATCGGGCTCGCGCACCGCCCCCACCGCCGGCTCCTCGACGTCACCGAGCGGCTCATCCACCGTGACCGACTCGACGGGCGGGTCGTCGATGCGCAGTGCCGGACCGGCGTCGTGCGCCTTCGCGGTGAGCGCGCTGTACGAGGTGCGCACCCAGCGCGCATCGAACCCCCGATCGAACACCGCGGCAGCGAGCAGCGCTGCCCTCGGTGGCGCGTTGACCAGGAGGCGACTCGGTGCGGTCCCGCCGACGTCCTCGATGCCGATCGCACCGGGCGTGGCGATCTGCAGAACCTCAAGGGCGGCACGCACGTCGTCGAGGTTCGGGGATCGGCGCAGGCGCTGCGGCACCAATCCAGTGATCGGGTCGCGACCGAGCAGGATCCGAGCGAAGGCAGACCGACCGGCGTCGCGACCTGCGGCCCACCACGCGATGACACGGTGCTGGGCACGGGTCAGGCTGACGTACAACAGCCGCAGCTCCTCCTCGTCGGCTTCCCGCTCGCAGGCGGTGGCGTGCTCCAGGTGCAACGGCTGGCCGGGCGCTCCAACGCTCAGCAGCCGACGCCCGTCGAAGCCGTGGAACGTCGGGAGCGCACCGTCGGGCCGCCACGGGTCCTCCCACAACGATGGCAGCAGCACGATGGGAAACTCCAGGCCCTTCGCACTGTGGATCGTCTGGATGGTGACGGCTTCCGCATCACTCTCAAGCCGTCGCCGAGCGTCGCCCGACTCGGTCGTTCGCGCCTCGGCGATCTGCTCGACGAGCCACCCCGCGAGCACCGACACCGACGATGGGTGACTCGACAGGCGCTCGTGCGCCAGCTCGGCGACGTGGCGGAGATCGGCGAGGACGCGCTCACCACCGACCTGGCCGTGCAGGCGCGCGGTGAGCAACACCGAGTCCTCTATTCGACGCAGAAGACCGGCGACGCCGTGCAAGCGGAGGCCGACGGACCAGTCGTGGAGCCAGCCGTCGAGCACCTCCCAATCATCGTCCCCGGCCGTTGCGATCGTCGCCGCGCTCCACCCGACGAACGAGCCGAACGCGAGCGACCGCACCCGCTGCGTGCTGGACGGCACCTCGATCGCGCGCAGCAGATCGACCCAGCTACGCGCCGCTGGAGTGGCGAGGACTCCTGCGCCACCGTGGACGACTGCTGGCACGCCGCGGCGCGCCAGCTCGGCGCGTATCTCCTCGCCCTCCCAGTTGCGACGGACGAGGATCGCGATGTCTCGCGCCTGCACGGGGTGGCCTTCGTCGGGAGCCCCCTCGTGGTCCCGCTGGACGATGGTCGCCCGAGCCGCGAGCAGCCGGACGACCTCGTCGGCCACATCCGTGCGCACCGCCGCCCGCAACGGGTCCTTCTTCCCTTTCTGGCCAACCAGCAGGCGGAACGTCAGCGGAGCTCCGGTGTCGCCGACGAGCCG
>JAYUDU010000327.1:0-11301 GCA_043739605.1 Acidimicrobiales bacterium
CTCATCGCTTCCGCCCGCGACATCGATGGAGGCGCAAGCCTCACGATCATCGCCACCGCAGTCGCCGACACCAGCTCGGCCCTCGACGGCGCCATCTATGACGAGCTCGTCGCTGCCGCCAACCTGGAGGTGCGCCTCGACCGCCGCCTTGTCGAGCGTCGTCGATTTCCGGCCATCGACATTCCTGCGACCGGAGGCCACAACGAGGACGCGCTGTTGGACGACGGCGCGCTTGACGGCGTACGTCGCCTCCGGCGTCAGCTGGCGGACACCGCCATTGGGGGCACCCCGGACGCAGCCCACCAAGCGTTGCTCGCACGCATCTCGGCGACGCTCAGCAACGCAGCGCTGCTCGCCACCTGAGCCGGGAACAACCGATGCCGCGGTTGCGTTGGCACCGGTCCTACCAACTACCCTAGTACGACCCCGCGATCCGCTTGGAGCCAGCCGTGAAGACCGACATCCACCCCACGTACGAAGACGCAAAGGTCGTCTGCTCGTGCGCTAACACCTTCATCACCAAGTCGACGAAGCCGACGCTCTCCGTCGAGCTCTGCAACGAGTGCCACCCGTTCTACACGGGCAAGCAGAAGCTGGTTGACACCGGCGGCCGGGTCGAGCGCTTCCAGCGCCGCTACGGCGCCCGCAAGTAGCGCGGACCTCGCGGGTGACCGGGCCACGGTCACCGCATCACAGATCTGGCAGTGACTCCGGCCGTCGGCGGGGTCTCGCCGCGCCCCGGGGGCTGAGCCGCGGGTCGCACGCAGTCGGTGGGGATGAGCTCACGCTTGGGCAGGCGTCCTCGCGAAGACAAGAGGCAACGACGGCGTGATCGTCGCGGCAGCGAGGGCGTCGTGGTCTCACTGGCCGCCCGTGCGGAAACGGTGGAGGTTCGCCGCGGAACGAGGTGCACTGGTGTCGGTGCGCGGTGTCGGGGTGCGGTGCAGCATGTGCCGTCAGCCCCCGAGGTCGAACCAGACGGCGACGAGGCGCACCACGCCGCAAGCAGCGAGAACATCGGGTGTGCCGCTGGATACGGCGCTCGGCGCGTCTTCATGTTCTCAGGAAGCGCGGTGAACGCGTCCGCGAAGCACGTCAGCGGAGCCGGCGGCTCCTCACGGCGAGCACCAGCACCACACCGAACCCGGCAGCGGCGAGACCCGCTATCCCGACGACGCCCAGCGCGCTCGTCGGGGTGTCTAGCGATCGCTGCTCCACGGAGTGGTTCGTAGCAGGCTCGTAGGCTGGGGCGGTGCTGACCGAAGACACGCGGAGTCGTCTGCTCGCCAACAAGCTGATCGGCATCTGCCGTTCTCTGGGCGTCGAAGGGGCGGAGGCGGCGGCGGGCATCGTCGGCGGAGCGACGGCGATCGACCCCTCGGGCAGGGGATGGGTGCTCGTCCAGGACGAGGCCGCACGAGGCTTGGGCGCGGCGCTGGCGTGGGGGGAGCGGCGCTCGGGTGGCGTGGTCACCTGCGTGGTCGACGTCGACCGTGAGGGACGCCCCCAGAGCGAAGCGGGCGCAGCACTCACTCGGCGCCTTGCCGGCCTCGCCCCAGGCGCTGATGGTCGCGTCGGCGTCGTGGTCGTCGATGGCGCGACGGTTGGGATCGTGCCGGCAGCGCCGGTCGAAGCTCATGGCCCGTTCTCGCTCGACCCGATCTTCGAGCCGCTCCTGCCAGCGGCAGCAGCAGCCGGCGTCGAGATCGAGGTCCACGCCGACGGCACGGCGTCGCTCGAGGTGCTGGGACTGGAGGTCGGGAGGTTCGCGAGATCCGACGACGGCAGTCCGCTGCTCCGCGTCGGCGCCGGGCGCCACGACCGCGACACCTTCGACGAGCTGTTCGACGGCGCTCCGACTGCTCTAGCGCTCGCCAGCGCGGCCGCGATGGTGCGCACGCTGCGCCACAGCGATGCAGGCACCGGTCCCGGCAACCTGTTGCAGCGGGCCCGATGGATGCGCAGCGTGGCGCTCAGTGAAGGGCGCTCGCTCGTAGCGATCCCCGAGGCGACGCCCGCCGAAGACCTTCGCACCCTCCGGTGCGCCGCGGCGATCGCCGAGGACGGCACGCTCGTGGCGTTCTCGGCCGGGATCGACCTTGACCTGGTGCCAACCATCGCCGACGCCTGGCTGCGCTGCGACGCCGCCGGCCGCACCCCGCACCGCGTCGAGGTGCACGTCCCGACAGGCGACGACATGGCCATCACCACCGACCTGCTGCGCCACCTGCTCGTGCCGGCGCACCTGTCCGCCGTCACCCCGCCGTGGGACGGCTGAGACCACTGGATCCGCTCGACCGATCCCTCCAACAGGCCCGCTCAAGGTCGACCAGATATCGCCAGCGGGGGCGACGGCTGGCGACTCACACGATCGGGATGAGCGCTCTCGACGAGCGAGCCGCCAGGCTACGCGGCTTCGATGAGCGCCCGGGTCGTCGACGACTCCAGTCGCAGCCGCTCGCCCAAGTCTGGCGCACCAACGATGCGGGCGAAGCGAAGCGCCTCTTCGCCGAGCGAACGCGGGACGGCCATCACCTGCGCCGCCGTGTGAAGCGAAACCTCGCCGTGAGCAGCTGCAAAGGAGGCTGCCCGCAGTCGGAGCATGGGGTCTCGTCCACTTGAGGTTGCATGGGTGACCGCCAAGGAACGGAAGTCGTTGCCGTCATCGACGGCGCTGATCGCCGCGTAGAAGCGCAACCACTGGCTGTCGTAGGCGCCCGACTGCTCGATCTGTTCGAGCAGCCTCGCCACCTCGACAGGTCGCCTTGGCGCAATGCGCTCGATGTAGCTCGCAAGCGTGCTGGTGTACTCGGGACGCCCCACCAGCCAGGCTGGGAGGTCCGCCTGTTCGAAGGACTCGCTGCGCCCCAGCAGGCCAAGACTCGCTCGGACGATGAAGCCGTGCGCGCCGCGGTCGTCGCTCGGTACGGAGGGCGCGTTGTCTGCGGGACTCTGGCTCCTCGCCACCTGCGTCAGAAGGACCAGCAGTGCATGCTCGTCCCCAGGGGTCACGCTCCTGCCGGCATTCTGGAGCAGGTCGTCGAGGGTGAGCGATCGGTGATAGCCGTCCCATTGCATGCCGCCGTCAGCCCCGAGCGCGCGGAGCAGTTGCATCGTGCTGCGGTAGCCGCCGTCGATGTCGGAGTGCTGCAAGAAGGCCTCAACTGCGCCAGCGACTGCGGCGCGCCGCGTGCAGTAGGTCGTGCGGCGCATCGGCCCTGTCTTACCTGAGTTCACGTGAAGCCCGAGATCACGTAGCGCGTGTTGGATCAACACCTCGATGCGGCGGCCATCTGCGAGCGAGGTTGCCATGCATCGGATGTCATCGCCGTGTCGTGCGAATTCGATGCCTGCCTCGCGAAGGCAGGAATCAAGCGGAGCGAGAACGATCGAGGCAAGTGGGTCTGACGGAGGGAGCCCCTGGGGCAGCCCGAATGGCCGGCCCATGATCGTGCCCAGCCAGGCGATCAGCGCATCGAGGACGGACTGCTCGACGCCGGTTCGCTGCAACGCATCGGCGAGCACCTCGTGTCGTATTGAGTCATAGAACGACTGCACGTCGGCAACGACCACGTACTCGTCATTGCTCCCGCGGACGAGCTGTTCCAGGTCATCCCATCGCTCTGCGCTTCGTTGGCCGCGTGGCCACAGCACTTCTGGGGCGAGCTCGGACTCGATTGCGGCGCGGCACGACTCGACGAGGCCCGAGTAGACGACTCGGTCCGAGAAGCGCAGTACGGCCGCTGGCCGTAGGCCACCGCGGTCCTTTGGCACAGGCAGGCTGTATGCAAGGGTCGGCTCGTAGACACCGCTGTCGATGTCGACCGTGAGCGCCGCCAACACGTGCTGTTGTGCGGCGGGCTCCAGCCCGTCGCCCAGGAGAAGGGGGACCATGTCGCTCACTCCGTCGGTCGCAGTGAAGCGGTCGACGGCTTCGGCGAACGCGTCGGTGTGGATGGGCTTTGGCACGGCTGCGGTCGTCCTTCGATACACCCGACGGCGCCCATCGGCCTCGTGGCGTTCGGCCGCGAGCACCCCGCGCTCGATGAGGACGCGGGCGGCGCGACTGATCTGTGACGGGTCGACGTCGCAGCGCTTCGACAAGGCCGAGGGACCTTGGGGACCGACCTCGTCGATGATGCGCAGCATACGCTCAGCCAGCTGGCCGACGAACTCGTCCTCCTCCAGAACGTCCTGTTCGGTCAGGAGTCTGGCGAGCTCGGCCGACGCTGCAACGAGCCTCGCCTTGAGAGCTGGCCGCTCGACAACGTTCGACGTTGCACGCAGATCGCGTGCGAGAGCCGCCCTACGCGCCGTGACCTCACGGATGCTCCAGTCCAGAGTGCGATCAGAACCGTCCATGTCTTCATCGTACGTTGGGTGTCAAGTACCTGTCACGTACACGTGTCAACGACTTGTCACAGATCTCACATCACGTCACATCGCGGAACGCCTCCCACTGCCGGCCGAGTGTCAACGGCCGCCAACCACGCCGGCCGACCGCGCTTGCGACCTTCGCGAGATCACCACGGATCGGCTGCGAGCACATCGCGTGCGGAACCGGCCCCTGCTGCCTTGGCCAGCCGTCGGACGGCCCATTGGCGACGACCACGAGCCCCTGCGACAGGCTGTGGATCACTCCCGCCGCATTGGCGAACTCGTCGACGGAACTCGACATGGCCGGCACGGCGACGAGGTGGACACCGAGCTTCCCGAGGACCCGGGCGGTACCGGGTGTGAGGAAGTCCTTGCAGATCACGGTTGCGAAGCGCACTCGATCGCCGCAGAGGACGGTCAGGGTCGGACGCTGCCCGAGCGAGATGCCCTCACGGCTGCCGTTGCTCTCCGCGAACGGCTCAGACTTCCGCTGACGAAGCACCGGACCGGCGATGCCGCCGAGGTAGGTGAGCGCTTCGTTGATGCGCACCCCGTCCTCCTCACGATGATGGCTTCCTGCGACCAGCAGCACGCCTTCGTGGCCCATCAACGCTGCTCCGAGCTCGTCGGCGATGAGCTCGGGGACGGAGAGTTCCGGAGCGACGATGACATCGCACCCGTCAGCCAGTGCCTGGTTGATCGCCGCGAGGAGGACCATTCGCTGGGCTGCTTCATCTCGAACGACTACCGGGAAGCCCTCGTTCTTGTCGAACTCGGTCCACGAGATGTTCGGTGCGAGGACGGCGATGCGCGGCGCCCCGTTGGCGAGGTGGTCGTCGAGATCGGGCCCGAAGGTGCCATCGATGATGATGTCGAACCCGTCGTCGTGCCACATGCGGACGTGAGGTAACTCGCCCCAGGCCAGCCCCATCCGTTACGGGTGCGCCGCGTAGTGCAGCCGTCGGTCCTTCCACGGTGCCTCTTCGACGGGGTAAATTTCACCGACCTTGAGGTCGAAGCATGATCGACCGGCCAACCATGACTCGCTGAAGGTGCGGTGATGGCGGCGGTCGAGCCCGAAGGCGATCGCTGCCGCCTGGTCGATCTCGTCGAGGTCGGTCGAGATCGCCGCGGCCACCCGGGCACCGTCGTAGCTGACGACCTCGTTGCTGCCGTACACGACATCGGCCAAGCGCTGTGCCTCACCGGCCGTTTCGTCCCGCTGGAACGGCGAGCGGCGACGCGACGCTCGCCACACGAAGAGCATCGAGGACGCCGCCTCCCACGCCGACGTCGCGCCTTCCAGCGCGGCGGCGATCGCCGGCGCAACCGGGGGCGCTGGCGCGTTGTCCTCGGGGGGCGCACCAGTCATATGTCGAGCCGCCTTGCGATGTTCACACCAAGGGCCTTGTTGGTGTCGAAGATGAGGCGGTGCGGCAGGCCAGAACTCTTGGCTTCCTCGAGCGTGTCGAAGTGCACGAGCGTCGATGCCACCCCGTGGCTGGGCCGCAGCATTGTGTAGGCGAGCACGCCGCCCGATGGCGGCTCGTAGGTCGACGCGGTGTGTGTAACGAAGGCAAACCGACCACGCCCCGTCAGGTATGAGGTATACGTTCGCTCGACCGATAGTCCTGCGTCGGCCACGTGCGTAGCGAGGAGACGACCAACAAAGTGGACGACATCGACGATAGTCCCCGTTGCGTTGAGCATGTTGATCTCGACTTCGCTGGTCTTCTCTACGAATGCCTGGACACGGGCGCGCCGAGCCACCTCCGCCTCAAGAGCGGCCCTACAGACCGCGGACACGTTCAGGTCGGTTGCCTGCCGCACGACCTCACTGAGGTCATCGGGAAGACTGATTGTCGTACGGGCCACGGTCGCTCCTCTGCTCGCCCGGTAGTATGCATCGGCGATGAAGGTTATGCAAACTGGAGTTATGTGCGGCACGGGTCGAGGTCAAGGATTTGCGGCGCAACCCGGCGCGAACCTGGCGGCCGTCGTCATGGCAGCGGTCTTGGAACGCCGTCACGTCTTACTCCCGTTGTGCTGGTCGGGAGGGCATTCGACCGCCCACCCAACTGGACCACCGTCCCAACGGGCACTTTCGAAGAATCCCGTAGGTAGAGTCGGGCGCCGTGCTCGAACGACTTCCCGCTCTCGAAGCCGAGGAGTCCGAGCTCAACGCACGGCTCTCGGATCCGGCCGTGCTCGCAGACCGCGTGCAGCTGCGGGACCTCAGTCGCAGAGCGAAGGAGCTGGAGCCGATCCTCGGGGCGCTTCGTCAGATGCAGGGCGCTCACGACGACGTCGAGGCGGCGCAGGAGCTGATCGAGGTCGCCGACGCCGCAGAGAAGGACGGGTTGCGGGGAGACATCGCCGCAGCGCAGACGGCCATGGTCCGGCTGGACGAGGAGCTGAAGGTCCTCCTGCTGCCGAAGGACCCGAACGACGGCAAGGACGTCATCGTGGAGATCCGCGGCGCTGAGGGTGGCGAGGAAGCAAACCTGTGGGCGCGGGACCTCTACGAGATGTACCGCCGCTACGTGGACCGCATGGGCTGGAAGCAGGAGGTCATGGGCCTCGAACCATCCGACATGGGCGGCATCAACGAGGTCACGTTCGCAGTGCGGGGAGAGGGCGTCTGGATGAGGCTCAAGCACGAGGGCGGCCCCCATCGGGTGCAGCGCGTGCCGGCCACCGAGAGCCAGGGGCGCATCCACACCAGCGCCGCCACGGTCACCGTGCTTCCCGAGGCCGAGGAGATCGACGTCGACATCAACGACAACGATCTCAAGATCGACGTCTACCGGTCGTCCGGTCCGGGTGGCCAAAGCGTCAACACGACCGACTCTGCGGTGCGCATCACCCACCTGCCGACGGGCATCGTCGTCGCCATGCAGGACGAGAAGAGCCAGATCCAAAACAAGGCGAAGGCCCTCGTCGTGCTCCGGTCGCGGATCCTCAAGGCGGAACAGGATCGCCAGACCGCAGAGCTGTCCGACGCCCGCCGCAGCCAGGTCGGTGGTGGCGGCCGCGGCGAGAAGATCCGAACGTACAACTACAAGGAGAACCGGGTCACCGACCACCGCATCGGGCTGACCAAGTACACCCTCGACAAGGTGCTGGCTGGCGAGCTCGAAGACTTCGTCGATGCCCTCGTCGCAGAGGAGCGCACGGCCATGCTGCTCGCCCAGGGCGACGACCGGGTGTAGGGCCCGTGCCGAGCCCGCAGGGTCACATCACGTGGCGGGACCTGGTGACCGACGCTACGGCGGTCCTCGATGATGCCAACGATGCACGCTGGATCGTGGAGCGGGTCGCCGACCTGGACCGGGCCGGCCTGCTCCTGGCGCTCGACGAGGTCGTCCCCACCAGAGTCATCGAGTTCTGCGAGGGCCTCGTTCGCCGTCGCGCCGCAGGGGAGCCGTTGCAGCTGGTGCTCGGACGATGGCAGTTCCGTCGTCTCGACCTCGCCGTCGATCGGCGAGCACTGATCCCGCGGCCGGAGACCGAGCAGGTCGTCGAGTTCGCGCTGGCAGAGCTGGCGCGCCTGGAGGTGATCGACCCGGTGTGCGTCGACCTCGGCACCGGCACGGGCTGCATCGCGCTGTCATTGGCGACCGAGGGCGAGATCGGCGAGATGTGGGCCGTTGACGTCTCGGTGGAGGCGCTCGCGCTGGCACGCTCGAACGTCGCAGGCGTCGGAGGGACCGCTGCGTCGCGCGTGCGGCTCGTGCTTGGCGACTGGTTCGGGGCGCTGCCAGGCGACCTCGCCGGTCGCGTCACCTTGGTCGTCGCCAACCCGCCGTACGTCGGCGAAGACGAGCGCGGCGACCTCGACCCATCGGTGCTCGACTGGGAGCCCCACGAAGCGCTGTTCGCAGGCGACGACGGTCTCGCCGACATCCGCCGCATCCTCGCCGAAGTCCCCCGCTGGCTGGCCCACCCGGCCGCGCTCGTGCTGGAGCTGGCCCCCCGTCAGGCGGAGGAAGCTGTCCGATTGGCGATGGCAGCAGGCGCCGACCACGCCGAGATCCGTCCCGACCTCACCGGCCGCCCCCGGGCCCTCGTCGCCCGCTGGAGCTGAGGCCCGCCCGGCCTACGCGACGAGGCGGCCGTCCTTGACGGAGACGCGGGCGCCGACCAGGTCGTCGCCTTGGAGCGCTTCGAGGAGGTCAGCGTCGGTGGCCGTCGCCCAGGCGCGGGCGCCGGTAGGTGTCAGGACGGCGACGATGCCCGACGCGGGGGCACCGTCGCGCTCGTAGATGACGGTCGAGGTCTCAAGGGTGCCAGCGCCCGCGTAGTCGGAGGCGGCCTCGCGGGAGGCGCTGGCGTCGACCGCGTCCTGCACCGAACGGGTGCGGAAGCCATCGTCTGGGGGAGTGGTCGAGTACAGGGCGAGCGAGTGCTTCGTCGCATACCAGCCAAGCGCGGTGGACAGGCCGAGTGAGCCGGGGTCGGCGCGGCAGGCGCCGACCACCTGGGCGATGCCGTGGGTGGCGTAGTTGTTGCCAGGTCCGCCGCCAAACGTCAGCCCACCCGTCAGGGTGAGGGGGCGCGCCGGGTCATCGAGGGGCAGCTGGAGCGCGGCCGCCGCCATCTCCACCGCAACCGGGAAGCACGAGTAGATGTCGATGTGCGCGGCATCGCTCGGCGCTCGCCCGGTGGACGCAGCGACGGCGCGCCCGCACTCCTCGATGGCTACCGACCGGTCGAGGCGGTGGCGAGTCGACACGAACCAGTGGTCGTGGCCGTCGGCACCGGCCAGGGGGAACACCATCTTGTCGTCGGAGACGCCGGTCGCCCGGGCGACCTCAAGCGAACAGATGATGATCGCCGCCGCCTGGTCCACCTGGTTGTTGGCCACCTGCCACTTCGTGTACGGGAACGAGATCGGTCGGTTGCCGGGCCCGGGCGTGGTGATCTCCTGTGGCGTCATCGCGTTCGAGGCCCACCCGTTGGGGTTGGCGGCGGCGACCTCCGAGAAGCGGCTCCACAGACCGCCCACGATGGCCTTGTGCTCATCGACGGTGCGGCCCTTGGCATGGCGCAAAGCGTTCTCGAACAACGGATACACCTGCACGGGAAGAAGCAGCCCTGCGCGCAGCTCTGCGTCGTGGGAGCCGGACCGGTCGTCGCCCATGACCGGACACGGCACCGTCTCGTCCGGCTGGCTCGTCCACGCCGGCTTCGTGCCCTCCTTCTTGTGGAGGTTGCGGCTGTACATCGCTTCCGCCCCGGTGATGAGGACGAGGTCTTGCGAACAGGAGAGGATCGAGGCCGCGGCCGCGTTCACCAACATCTGCGGTGAATTCCCGCCGGTGGCCGATCGAACCTGCTCGGCGGGGTCGATGCCGACGATGCCGGCCACGAGGCCGGCCGGATCTGGGTAGCGCCACGACAAGGTCCCGATGATCCGGAGGCTGGTGGCCTTTGCCAGCAGCGCGTGACCGACGCCCGCATCCTCGGCTGCTGCCATGAGGGCGTCAGCCATCATCTGGACCGGCTCGGTGACATCTACCGTCGAGGTGAGGTGTCGGGTGATCTGTCCGACGCCGACGATGACAGGGGTGCGAGGGTCGAGAGCCATCGGTTGGGACCGTACAAGCCACTGTCGCCTTTGGTCCGATCGGCTCATTCCGCGCCGCCGGAGCGCGTGAGAGGCTGCACCCCGGTGCCGGCGCACCTCAGTGGGGCGCGGCCGATCACGATGAAAGGCAGATCCGTGTCTCAGCAGTCGAACTCACCAGACCTCGAGCCCTTGCCCTCCGATCAGGACGCCACAGGCCGCACCCTCGGCGATGCGGAGATCGAGGCCGTCACCGCGGCGCTCCGCTCTGGCACGCTGACGTCCACGAAGGGCACCTTCACCGGACGGTTCGAGGCCGCGTTCGCCATACTCGCATCGGCGTCAAACGCCATCGCTTGCGCGAGCGGCTCCGCGGCAGTGCACTGTGCCGTCGCTGCCGTCGACCCCGAACCCGGTGACGAGATCATCACCACGTCCATCACAGACATGGGTGCGCTCAGTCCGATCCTCTACCAGGGCGCCATCCCGGTCTTCTGCGACGTCGACGCCCTCACCGGCAACGTCACCGCAGAAACCATTGCGGCCCGCATCAGCGAGCGCACCGTCGCCATCATCGTCACCCACCTGTTCGGCAACGCGTGCGTGATGGAGCCCATCCTCGCGCTGGCGGCCCGCCACGACCTGCCCGTCATCGAGGACTGCGCGCAGGCGTTTCTCGCCACCGACGAGCTCGACCGCCCAGTCGGGACGATCGGAGCCGTCGGCGCGTTCAGCTTCCAACAGGGCAAGCACGTCACCACCGGCGAGGGCGGCATCGTCGTCACCAACGACCCGGCCCTCCACCGGCGGGTTCGGATGTTCGTCAACAAGGCGTGGCCGTACGGCGAGGCCAACCCCGACCACGAGTTCCTCGCTCTCAACTACCGCCTGACAGAGTTGCAAGGCGCAGTAGGTCTCGCCCAGCTCGACAAGCTGGCGTGGTCGGTGGAGCGTCGCAGAGTGGCCGCAGCTGAGCTCACCAGCCGGTTGGAGGAGATGGCGTTACCGGGCATCACCATCCCGGCGGCAGCGCTCGGCGCGACGCACTCGTGGTGGAAGTATTGTCCGTTGGTGGATGGATCCGTCATCCCCGGCGGCGCCCCAGCGGTGGGGGCCGCGCTCAGAGCGCGTGGCATCGCCAGCGCGCCGCGATACATCCAAAAGCCGGCGTTCCGGTGCCGCGTCTTCACGGAACAGAACACCTTCGGCCACAGTCGATGGCCCTTCACGCTGGCTCGTCCTGAGGCGCTCGACTGGAGCGAAGCCCACTTTCCCGGTACGTTCGCCTACCTCGATCAGGTCCTCGTGCTTCCGTGGAACGAGCGCTACGAGGCGCATCACGTGGAGCGCATCGC
>JAYUDU010000328.1:0-1625 GCA_043739605.1 Acidimicrobiales bacterium
AGGTAGTCGTTGATGTCCTTGAGCAGGATCGACGAGCCCGTGGAAACGATCGTGGTGTTGGGGAACTTCAGAGCCTGCGCCTTGTGTTGCACCGCGACCGCGGCGGTGCCCTCGGTCGCGAGCGGCTGGTTGCCCTTCAAACGCACGAGGATGACAGCGTGGCGCTCGTCAGGAAAGAACGACGTGGCGGCCGACCTGACCTTGCCGTCTGCGCCGTAGAGCAGGCTCGCCACGTACGCCGGGTTCGCGAGCACCCGCTCGGCAACTGGGATGCGACTGGCACCATCCGCGGTGGCTTTTGCGGAGGCGAGTCGCGCGTTGTATTCGGGTGTGCCTGGGGTCTCCGCGCCGATGGCCTGCAGCAATGCTGCGCCGACCACACTGGTGTTGATCGTGCCGTCAGCCCCGGGAGCGGCCAACTTGGCGATGAACTCCAGCGCCATCATCGGGGTGACCACCGCTTGGTAGTTACCAGTCGCCTTGAGCTCGTCGTAGAAGCGTTTGAACTCTGCTTGACCCGCCGCGTTGACAAGCTCGTCCACCTTGTGGCCCGGGGTCATGGTGATGACGGTGAGCATCGCCTGACCGCCGAATGCTCGTTGATAGGCAGCATTGTCGACGTACGTCTGATCGTCCTTGTTCAGGTAGCTGTCAAGACCGGTCGCGAACTGCAGGCGGGTCGCGCCGTAGCCAAGTACCACGGTAAGCACCAGGCCTGCCAGCGAGACGATGCCGGCGCGCTTGCCGAGGTGGACGGCGATGTAAGACCAGAAGCGTTGCATGGATTGCCTCGATTGCTAGGAGAAGGCCGGGAGGCGCCTGGCGCGTTCGCGGGCCAGTGCGGTGAGTTCGATGACGGCAGGGGGATGCGTCGTCGGCGCGGCGGCGACGTCCAACGCGGCGACGCGCGCGGGCGACCAGCGCCACCGCGCCCTGCACACGTCCGCAGCCATGCGGAGCGGGTCGCGCAACCGTCTGACGGTCGAGCCCTCGACCGCGTGCCAGCGCACCGGCTGCTCTGCCACGGTCATGCCGAGACGGGTCGCGAGCAGAAGCACCTCCACGTCAAACGCAAAGCCATCCGTCGTGGTCAGCGCGAAGATGCGATGCGCCTCGTCCCGGCGGAACGCCTTGAAACCGCACTGGGTGTCGGTCATCTTCAACCCCGTGACGCACCGGACCAGCGCATTGAAGGCCACGCTCGTGCGCCTTCTGCCCGCGGTGTCGGTCACGGTCGATCCGTTCATTCGGCGGCTGCCGATGGCGACCTCGTGGGTCGCGAGTCCGAGGAGCAGTGGCCTGAGGTCGTTGAGGTCGGCCGCCAGGTCAGCGTCCATGAACACGATCGATGCGCCGGTCGCGGCGGCCACCCCGACTCGGACGGCGGCGCCCTTGCCGCGGTTGACGTCGAGCCTGATGACGCCGCCCACCCCGAACTGGTCGAGAACGGAAGAGGCGACCTCCGCGGTCCGGTCGGTGCTGCCGTCGTCAACGACGATGATGTCCATGTCGCGGCGCGCCGCGTGTGCGGCCAATCGGGTAAGCGCTTCGCCGAGGCGCAGCTCTTCGTTGAATGCAGGGATCACGATCGTGACAGAGGCGGCGCCTCGTGCCAGGCAGGTGCT
>JAYUDU010000329.1:0-4541 GCA_043739605.1 Acidimicrobiales bacterium
TCTTGCTGTCGATCTTTGAGCCGATGCTGAACTCCTGGCCTGTGCCGTCGCGCCGCGGCGTCACGCGTGCCCGGGGGTAGTGGGGCCGGAGGTAGTCAGCCAGCAGCGAAGCCAGTTCGGTGCTGAAGGTCTGCGCGTAGTTCTTCTTCGCACTCCGGTTGTCTGCGAGCGCGTCCGGTCGAGCCCCTCCTGGTGCCTTGGCAGCAGCGTTCGCGAGCGCCTCGTCCAGTGGCGTTGACCGCTCGTCCGGGCGCCTTGAGCGACTTGCCACCTGCGCAGGCTAATCACCTTCCATCTCGGACGCCTACGAGCGTTCCGCTCGCCACGCTCACCGGCATCGAGGTCGGATGATGCGAGACGCGCGGATGTCAGGCGCCGCCGTAGAGGCGGTCGAGGTCGACCAGCTGGACGTCGCTGCGGATGCGAGCGGCTCGGCGGAGGTCGGCGGTGAAGCCGGCGCGGGCGACGAGGAGGCGGACGATCGGGGCGTCGTTTCCGGCCTTCGCTGAGAGCAGGCCGGCGGCGACGTCGAGGCGAGCGAGCTCGCCTGCGCCGACCGGTTCTGAGCCGCTCTTCACCTCGCCGATGATGACCGGGGCCCGCCGCGATGAGCCGACCGCGGCGGTGCCGACGAGGTCGAGCTGCATGGCGCCGCTGCCCCGACCGATCATCGAGGGACCGACGAGGTCGCAGAGCCCGCCGACCGAGACCGGGGCGGCGTGGTCGCGGACCCACTCGATGGCGATGTGCTCGAGGTGGGGTGCGTAGACGCGACTGGCCACGCGCGACTGAGCGTCCTCCCACATCGCCTTCGCCCTGGAGCCGAGCAGGTGACTCCGACCGGCGAGCACCACGGCATGCAGGCGAAGGATCGGCTCGGTGAGCACGGCCGTGGTGCGGCGTGGATCGAGGGGGTCGACGACGAGCTCGATCAACCGCGAGGACGCAAGGACGCCGAGGGGGAACTGCACGGCCGCCACACTTCGACCGAGCGCCTGCGCGATCTCCGACGGGCGGCGGAAGCCGTCGATGATGGCCGACAGGACGCTCCAGTACAGCGAGCGGTCGGTTCGCCCGTCGGCGGCGATGAGGAGCTCGCCCTCGGACGCGAGGGGACAGTCCGGCCGCAGGACGTGGTCGGTCATCCACTGGTCGACATTGCCCCGCGACGGCCGGCCATGGACGAAGTCGCGGTAGGCCGGCGTGCCGCCGACGAGGGCGTGCACCTTGAACGCCGCCTCGGGATGATCTGCGAGGCCCCAGAAGTCTGCGGACTCTCGGAAGCCGAACGGAGCGACCGTGATGACCGAGCTGGCCCGGCCGCGCAGTGGAGCGTCCCGTGCGATCAGCCGTTCCATCTGCGCGTACGTCGAGCCACACAGGACCAGGTGCACTGCGGACCTACGCTGCAGCGCCGGCGTCCACACTGCCTGCAGGACTGATGGGATCTCGGGGGCGTGGTCGCACAGGTAGCCGAACTCATCGATCAGGACGACGGAGGGCTCTGGCGAGTCGAGGACGTCGCGGAAGGCGTCTTCCCAGCTGGCGTAGGCCGGAGCCGCCGTGGATCGGTGCGCTGCGACCGCCAGCTCGAACCGTCGCAGGTTCGCCGTCGCCGATCCCTCGATCGCCTGCCAGTACAGAGCGTGCGTCTGTTCGGCCAGCGCCTGCAGCAGAACGGTCTTGCCCTGGCGGCGGCGGCCGTAGACCACCGCCATCTGGCCGCCAGACCGAGCGACGAACTCTGCCAGCGCAGACCACGCGTCGCGTCGACCGAAGAGCCACGGGGGATGTTCCACGCCCCCATAGTAGCGAAGGTCAAGTCGAGTTGGTACAACTCGACTTGACCTTCATGCTGACCTCAGTGGGCGCGAGCCGCCTGGTACTTCTCCATGCCGTCGGCGTAGGCCTGGAGGTGGGGGTCGCTGTCGAGCAGCGGCTGCATCTTCTCCTTCGCGGCGGCACGCTTGGCCGGGTAGTACTCCGTCGGCCAGTAGCCCTCGTGGGGGCGGTAGCTCTTGAGCACGTTGCGGGCGACGGTGGCCTTGTGGACCTCGTCGACGCCGTCGGCGATGCCCATGGTCGGGGCGCCGGCGTACATCGCCTGCAGCGGCGTGAGGTCGGTGGTGCCGAGGCTGCCCATGATGTGCAGGGCGTTGAACGACACGTCGCGCAGCACCTTGGCCATCGTGTACTTCACCGCAGCGATGTCGGTGCGGGCCTCTTGGGTGGAGGTGTTGTCGATCTTCCACGCCGTCTCGAGGACGAACAGGCGCAGCATGGCGATCTGGGCGTAGGAGTCGGCGATCTTCTCCTGCACCATCTGGTGCTCTGCGATGATCTTGCCGTGCGACTCGCGGCTGAGGGCCCGCTCGCACATCATGTCGAAGGCCAGCTTGCACTGGGCGATCGTGCGCATCGCGTGGTGGATGCGACCGCCGCCGAGGCGACGCTGGGCCAGCACCTTGGCACCATCCTCAGGGCCGAGGAGGTGGTCGAGCGGTACGCGCACGTCGTTGTAGATGATGTGGTTGTGGCTCCGGGGAACTGGCTGGATCTCCACGCCGGGCGTGTCGCGCGGCACCACGAACATGCCGTTGGTGCACATGACGAAGAGGATGTCCGCGGCGCGGCCAGCGCTGGTGAACCACTTCTCGCCGTTGATGACCCATTCCTCGCCATCCCTGGTCGCGAAGGTCCTGAAGAGGTTCGGGTCTGAGCCACCCTGCGGCTCGGTCATGGAGTAGGCCGAGAACATCTCCTGGCGCATGAGCGGGAACAGCCACCGCTCCTTCTGCTCGTCGGTGCCGTAGGCGGCCAGCATCTCCATGTTGCCGGTGTCGGGTGCAGCGGTGCCGAAGAACGATGGGGCAGCGGGGTATCGACCGAGGATCTCGTTCAGGAGGCCGAGCTTCAGCTGGCCGAGGCCGGGACCGCCCAGATCCTCGTCGAGGAACAGGGCCCACAGACCCTGATCCTTGATCTGCTGCTGCATGCCCGCAACCAGCGCCTTGATCTTGGGGTCCTTGGTGCGGACGGCGTACGGGAACACCGTGTCGAAGGGCTCGAGCTCCTCCTTGCAGAAGCGCTCGACCCAGTCGAGCTTCTCCTGAAACTCCGGCTCTGTTGAAAAGTCCCATGCCATGGGGTGTCTCCTGGTCGTTCGTTCGAACTAAGGCGACCGCCTTAGAACGGACGAGACCTTACTCGATGCTCTCGAGCGGTGCCGCGGCGCAGACCACGGCCGCCGCCCCGGGCGGTCCGCTGGAGGTGGCGTGACCGCGGCCTATGCGTACACCGCGGGCCGGCGGTGCGCCCACGGCTCGACGGCCTCAAGCTGCGCGGTCACCCGCTGGAGCACGCCCTCGCCGTAGGCGACGACGAGCTGCACCCCGACGGGCCGGCCATCGGCTGTCCAGTGCATGGGGAGCGAAACGGCGAGCACATCTACGCGAAGATCGGTATGTCGAGTCGTGGAGGCGGCGGCTCTCTACGCGATGCGGCGTGGCCTCCTTCACCTCGATGAATCGAAGGCGTGACGGGCTTTGGTCAGGTTGGACGGGATGGCGAGCCGGTGGCGCGGTCGCCGTTCGAAGAACCCACGTAGGCCACCAACAAGAGCAGTGCAAAGAAGATGGAGAGCGAGACGGCGCGACGGTCCGTGCCGAGGCGGACGGCCTCGCCGAGGACGGCGAACGGGTTGGTCGCGACCTCCCACGAGTTCAGCCGTCCAAACCGCCCGATGGCGACGCCAGGCCCAGCGGTTGCCGCTGCGAGGAGGACAACTGACCAGCCGGCCATTCGTCCCCATCGTCGGGTGCAGCGGCGGTGAACGATGCGAATGGACGCGACCGCGAGAGAGCAGCCGGCCCACGCAAACGCCACGTACTGGGTGAGGTCGAGCCACGGCGTACGTGAGCGGGAATCGAAGTGCGCGAGGTCGCTGACCAGATAGGGGGCGTTCGGGAGGAACAGCAGCCACACCGCGCCCAGGCTGAGCAGCACGGTCCACCGGACGGTCGAGTCCAGCCGGCTGTCGGGGCGTCGTCGTGCTCGCGCCGCGGCATCGATCGTCAACGCAGCGGCGTACGGCACCCACGCCAACGCCAGGTTCCAGATGAGAAACAGGTGGGTGGTCGGCTGGTGTGCGAGGAGGGGCCGAGCCACGAACGTCGCGATGGCAAGGCCGGTTGCCCCGACGACCCCGACAGCCGAGTCGGGTCCCCGCATCGAGCGGTTCGTGCGTTCCATGTCGAGAGCGTAGGTGCGGTGGTGTCGGTGTGTGCCGCGGGCGGCGATCGGCGCGGCACCGTCGCGGCGGCCACGCTCGTGGTGCGGCACACTGCGGGCGATGTCGTCGCCTGCCCCGTCCAACTTCTACACGGGAATCGTCGCCGACGTCTATGCCGCGCTGCGCTCGGTCGTGCCCGATCCACGTCCGTACGGGAGGTTCATCAAGACGTTTGGGCAACCGGCGCTCGAGCTCGGCTGCGGAGACGGTGACCCGCTTCTGGCGCTGCGCGAGCGTGGGCTCAACGTGG
>JAYUDU010000330.1:0-1618 GCA_043739605.1 Acidimicrobiales bacterium
CCCGTCCAACGCTTCCCTGATGAGGGCGAGCAGGCCGGCTGTCGAGAAAGGCTTCTGCAGGAAGCGCGAGCCCTGCTCGAGCATCCCGCGCCGCAGCACGTCGTCGTCCGTGTAGCCCGACATGAACACCACGGCCGCCCGCGGACGCACGGCCCGCAGCCGCTCGGCCAACCCTCGCCCGCTCATCTGCGGCATGACCACGTCCGTCAGCACGGCGTGGATGGTGCCGGGATAGGTCGTGGCGAAGGCGAGGGCGTCGGCGCCATTGCGGCTCTGCAGCACCGTATAGCCATGTCGTTCGAGCATGCGACTGGTGAGCGAGCGCAGCGCGTCCTCATCCTCCACCACCAGGATGGTCTCGGAGCCACGCGCCACGGGCTCGGCGACACCGGTGATCGCCTCGATCGCCGCCGACTCGATGCGGGGGAAGTACAGCTTGAAGACCGTGCCCTCACCCGGCTCGGAGTACACCCAGACATGGCCCCCCGACTGTTTCACGATGCCGTACACCGTGGCGAGGCCAAGGCCGGTGCCCTGCTGGTCGCTCTTGGTGGTGAAGAACGGCTCGAAGGCCCGCGCTCGCACCGCCGCTGACATGCCGACGCCATTGTCGCTCACGCTGAGCAGGATGTACCGTCCCGCCACGATGGCCGCGTCCTCGCGCCTCGCATACTCCGCGGCGTAAGGCTGGTCGAGCGTCACCTCGGCCGTCGAGATGACCATGCGGCCTCCGGTGGGCATCGCATCGCGCGCGTTGACGGCGAGGTTGACCAGCACCTGCTCCACCTGTCCCACATCAGCGAGGATGCTGCCCAACTCCGGCGCGAGCGACGTCTCGACGCGGAGGTCCTCGCCGAGCAGCCGCGTCAGCATCGGATGCAGGTTGGTAACGACGGAGTTGAGGTTGATCACCGAGGGGCGGAGGATCTGCTTGCGGCTGAACGCGAGCAGTTGTCGCGTGAGCCCCGCCGCGCGCTCCGACGCCTCGGCGATGTGCTTCACGTCCTCACGACGCGGGTCGGCGCCGTCGGTGTCATGCAGCAGGAAGTCGGTGCTCGCCTTGATCACGGTCAGCAGGTTGTTGAAGTCATGCGCGATGCCGCCGGCGAGGCGGCCGACGGCCTCCATCTTCTGCGATTGCCGGAGCTGCTCCTCGAGCAGCCGTCGCTCGCTTGCGTCCACAATCACCCCGACGCTCCCGGCCAACCGACCCTGCGAGTCGCGCACGGACGAGGCGGAGGCAGTGGCGAAGAAGGTCGACCCGTCGCGTCGCCGCATGACCTGCTCGCCGGCCCAGGTGTCGCCGGCGATGAGGGCGCCGAAGAGCTGCGCCATACGTGGTGCGTCCTCTGGCCTCGTGGTGAGCGGCACCGCGAGGCGGCCCAGCGCCTCGTCCGCCGTCCACCCGAACAGCTGCTCGGCGTGACGATTCCAGTACGTCACGCGCCCATCGAGATCAGTGGCGATGACGGCCTGGCCCACCACGTCGAGCAGGTGCGCCTGGAAGCGGATCGCTTCGGCGGCCTCGATGCGGCTCGTCATGTCGATCATCGAGCCGACCATGCGCAGGGCGACGCCATTGTCGTCGCGGGCCACGATGCCCCGGTCGAGGACGTGC
>JAYUDU010000331.1:0-4532 GCA_043739605.1 Acidimicrobiales bacterium
GCAGCGTCTTCATCTCTGACGGATCACGCCAGTTGTTGGTCGGACCGGCGTCCTCTTCCCTGGCGGAGCAGATGAAGGTGCGGTCCTCGACACGGGCGACGTCGCCGGGGTCGGAGAGAGCCAGATAGCTGTTGGGCCGCTTGGCGTCCGACAGCTTCTCGAACGTCCCGGCATCGACGAGCGCCTGGCAGAGAGCGTCGTACTCATCAGCGGAGCCGTCGCACCAGACCACCTCGGTGGGCTGCGTCAGCTGGCGGATCTCCTCGACCCATGCGAGCAGCTTGGGGTTGTCGGACAGCGGTGTGGTGCTGGTCATCGTGGCTCCTCGGGATGGCGGTGGCCGGAGGTGGTGCGGGCGGCCCATGGGTGCGCCCGACAGTGGTCGGGGGAGTACTTCCCGTTTCGGGGTTTGGCGAACCTAACCCCGGACAGGCCTTCAGGCGGTCTCACCCGGTGGCGGCGGGGGGGTGCCCATGTCGATCTCTGAGCCGAGGCGCAGGGCAGTGGCGCGGCCCTCGTCATCGAGATCGAAGACCACCCGTTGTCCCTGTCGAACCATCCGGAAGATCGAACCACGCAGGGCGGTGGGCGACAGCTCGAACTCCGAGCGGTCTGTATCTCTTACAACGGAGCCGCTTCCGGTTCCGGGGTCATACGACTTCACCACGCCCTGCACGAATTGCAGACGTTACCGTCGCTGTTCTGTGACAAGCGAACCGGCGACCAGCGAACCGAGCAGTCCGCGGAGCGAGTGGCTGGCGATCGCCCGGTTGAAGGCTGTGTTTGGCCCCCAGGCTCCGCTCGGGATGTGGCCAGTCGAGGTCGGCATCGGTGACGACGCCGCGGTGGTGTCGGTCGGCACCACCCACCTCGTCGCGTGCGTTGACCAGATGGTCGAGGGCACTCACTTCCTCACCTCGCTGACGACGCTCGCCGACGCCGGTTGGAAGGCCATGGCCCGCAACATCTCGGATATAGCGGCCATGGGTGCGGCACCGAGGTTCGCGCTCTGCTCGATGGCGGTGCCGCCGGGTCGCGGCGGCGATGTGGACGAGATCGTTGGGGGCTTGGCCGCGGCCGCCGCCGAGTGGTCATGCCCCGTCATTGGCGGCGACCTTGCCAGTGGCGCAACCCTTGTCATTTCGGTCACGGTGATGGGCGAGCTCACGGGGGGAGGGCCGCCTCTTCGGCGGTCCGGTGCCGTGGCCGGTGACCTCGTGTACGTGGCGGGGCCGCTCGGCAGGGGAGGAGCCGGCTACCACCGACTGCGCGACGCCACGCCGTCCTCCTCCGCCGAATGCGAAGGCTGGTATGCCCGTCCGCGCCCGTCGATCGCGGCGGGCGTGGCGGCTCGACGCGGCGGGGCGTCGGCGGCGATCGACGTCTCCGACGGACTCGTGCAAGACCTCGGCCACCTCGGCGACGCGTCTGGCGTGGGCTTCGTCATCGACGCCAGTGCGGTGCCGATCGGTGACGGAGCCAGTCGCCTCGAAGCACTCACCTGCGGCGACGACTACGTCCTCGTCCTTGCGGTCCCTCCTTCGGCGGAGCGGACGATCGAGGCCGAGTTCGGCGCGGTGGGCCTCGATCCGCCGACGCTCATCGGCCAGTTCGTGCCGGACGCCACGCTGCGCCACGTGGCTGACGCCCCTGCTGGCCTCGGCGCCGGCCTTGGATGGTCGCACCCGCTGTGAGCCTGGCTCGGCGGCGTGTGCCACCCGCGTCCCGTGCGCAGAACCCGGTGTCAGGCCGCCCCTGACTGCGTGCGCAGTCCGCGGTTCGAGGTGCGTGGCGCAGAGGTGGCGTCAGGGCACGCAATGCTGCGCGCCCAGAAGTGCGGGCGACGGTGGCAATGCCTCTGGCGCAGGCCGTCATCCGGAGATTGGCCCGACGCCGTCCCGCGGATCCAGGCGTGCGACCTCCAGGGAGGGGCGGCCCCGGCCGTCGATGCGCAACAGCGTCACCGTGAGCGTGCCGTCCGGCGCGGCAGCGGTGGCGGCGTCGACGACGAAGGTCCCCCGCGGCGATCGGTCGCGATCGAGGCCCCGAGTCCACACGTGCGTCAGCCAACGATCAGCCAACGCGAGCTCCAGCCCAACCCCGCGGCGGTGCACCAGCGTCGCCGTGCCGCCGCGGGGCGCGGTGTCGGCCAACCTGAGATCGCGCCCGAATAAGCCAACGCTGCCGAGAGCGGCCCCGGCCTCGGTTCGAAGCCGGTCACGCCAGACCCGATCTCCCTCAGGGCCGAGCATCGTGAGGGTTCTGGCCCGCCGCAACGGCTCGGGCAGCGGCGAGCGGCGCGACCCACGGAACACCGTCGCCCTGATGCCCTGAGGCGCTCCTGCTGTTGGAAGAGACGGCGCGGAGGTGAGCGAGGACGGGGTGCGGAACAGCGCAACCCGGTCTGGCGCACGGGGGTCGACGGTGCCGGCACGCCAGTGATTGGCCAGCTCGATGCACGGCGGTCGCACCCCACCGAGTGCGCCGAGGGCCAGCTCGCCCAGAGGATCAGGGTGGTCGGCGAGGACGAGTGACCCTCGACACCACACGACCAAGTGTTCGCGGCCATCGCACGGTACGAGGATGCGCACGCGCGGCGCGCGTCGCTGCCAGCCCTTCGTCACCGCCCAAGTGTGGTCCGTCCGGCGAGCCGCCCCCGGTGATCGGCGCCCTCGACGCATGACGCCCCCGGTCAACTCGCCACGGCCCCGCCACTCGTCCGTTCTACAGTCGCCGAGGTGGTGACGGTCGCGCTCACGATCGCCGGGACCGATCCCAGCGGTGGTGCGGGCATCGTTGCGGACTGCCGCGCATTTGAAGCCGCGGGCGTGTGGGCGGCGGCGTGCGTCACGGCGGTCACCGCGCAGAACACTCGCGGCGTCCAATTGGTGCGTCCCCTCGACGTGGAGGTCGTGCGCGCCCAGCTCGACAGCGTCGGGTCCGATCTGACGGTCGGCGCGACCAAGACGGGGATGCTGGGCAGTGCGTCGATCGTCGACGCAGTGGCGGACGCCATCGGACGTCACCGTCTCGGTCCGCTGGTGGTGGACCCGGTGTGCGTGTCGAGCAGCGGCACCACCCTCCTCGACGCGGCAGGTGTCGCGGGGTTGCGGAGCCAGCTGGTGCCGCTCGCCACGCTGGTCACCCCCAACCTCGCGGAGGCGGCGATGCTCACCGGGCTCACCGTCGACGACCGCGACGACATGGTGTCGGCCGGCCGGATGCTGTGTGAGCTCGGCGCCGGGGCTGCCCTTGTCACAGGCGGGCACCTCGTTGGTGATGTCGTGGCGGATGTGCTCGTGGTCGCGGGGGAGGAGCCGACGTGGTTTGTGCGGCCCCGGCTGAGCACCCGCCACACGCACGGCACCGGGTGCTGCCTGGCGGCCAGCATCACGGCGCGCCTCGCGCTTGGCCTGCCGCTGCACGAGGCCGTCGCTCTTGGGATCGCCACGGCCGCAACGGCCATCGCCCACGGCGTCGACCTGGGGGCGGGCGACGGGTCGGTCGACGCCGCGTGGCACCTGCGGAGCGGCGCATGATCGACGCCAGCGGCCTTGCGGCCCGCGTCGCGCGCAACCCCGCTGCACTCGCCGCGGCGCGGGGCCTGCTCGGAGATCGGGTGTGGAAGCTCAACGCAGGCGACGGTGACGTCTTGTGGGGCCGATGCCAGGGGTCGGCAGCTGCGCCGTACGAACTGATGATCGATCTGCGACCCGTGCTCGTCGACGCGCCCCCCAGGTTTCGCTGCTCGTGTCCGTCGAAGCCGCCGCCGTGCAAGCATGCCCTTGCGCTGTTGATGCGCTTGGAGGCCGGGCTCGTTCCGGGTCCGCTGGCTCGCCCCGAGGCCGTGGCGCGCTTCGCGTCAGAGGGCGAACGCGCCGAGGTGCGGCCAGCGGAAGCTCCGACATCGGTGCCTCGGCAGCGGGGCGTGGTCGCCGATCCGGTCGCGCAGGCGAAGCGCGCCGCGCAACGCCGCGCCAACGTGGACGCCGGGGCCACCGAGCTCGGCCGACTGCTGGACGACCTCGCACGCCGCGGGTTGGCCGAGGCACACCGAGAGCCGTGGGAGCGATGGCGCCAGGTAGGTGCTCGCATGATCGACGCGCAGGCCCGCGGGCTGTCTCGTGGCGCGGTCGGCCTTGGCGCTGCGCTCAGTGGTCCGGACTGGCCGGTGCGCGGCCTCGCGGCTGCGGGTCGGCTGCGCCTGCTGCTCGACGGCTGGGACCGCATCGACGTGCTCGCCGTCGAGGAGCCGGGATTGGCTGATGAGATCCGTTCTCTGATCGGCTTCGAGACGGCGAAGGAGCTTGTTCGATCGACGGCCGGAGATGGTGACGTGTGGGATGTCCTCGCCCAGCACCGCAGCGACGATGGGGCGATGGTCACGATCCGCACGTGGTTGCTCGGCCGGACGATTGGAGGATGGGCGCTGGTGTTGGATCACGGCCCAACGGTCGCGCCGCCGCATCCCAGCTCCCGCGTCGGCGACGTCGTGGCTGGCACCGCTCATCGCTATCCAGGAACCACGCGCC
>JAYUDU010000332.1:0-4518 GCA_043739605.1 Acidimicrobiales bacterium
CCGTAGCCATGGCAACGGCCGCCTGCTTGCTGGCCGCCTCGCCTGATGGCCCGACGACGTTGATCTGGATCAGGACCGTGCCCTTGACCACCGAGATCCAGCTGGAGGTCGTTGACTTTCCACCAGGGATCGTCGTCGAACTGGACGAGAAGAGGGCCTTGTCGCCGACGCCGGGCACCTCGACGGTCGGGCCCTTCGTTGCCTGCGCTATCCCTTTGGCTTCGGCGTCCATCGTGGACGCCCGACCCGGTCCGTAACGAAGCGTGGCACCGAACACCTCGGCGGTGGTGCCAGTGACCGTGATGGCGTCGTAGTTGCAGATGCCAAATCGGCCCGCTTCGACGGGTTGCTCCTTCCCCGGCTCTGGTTCTCGACCGAGGGCCGCAGCGACGACATCCCTCGTCAGGATGGAACACGCGCCCTTGGAGGATGCGGTCGCAGCAGCCGCGCCTGGGGGGCGAGCGGTAGCGGCTGCGGTGGGTGCGCTTCCCTCCACAGTCGTTGTTGGGCTCGTTGCTTTCGGGTCGCTGCCGCACGCGGCCAGCAGGCTGATGCCGGCCAAGCCCGCAAGGGCATGACCGATGGTTCGGGTCTTCATGGTGGGACGCCTCCTCTGTCGTTTGCTGTCGTCCAACCTGAAGGGCGCCACGAGGGGCGTAGCGACGCTACGCGTCGCCCCTCGTTGCGCCACGGAAGTGGCTGGCCGCAAGGCTCACAACGACCCACCGACGAGGAGGAAGCCGAGCTGGGTGCACTGGCGGCCGCCTACGTCCTCATGACCGCCGCTGCCGGCCGATCGCCGCGCAGTACGCCGACCGCATCGTCCACCGTCACCCTCGTCCAGCGGTAGCGCCGCGTGGTCGGTGATGTGCCGCTCGATGATCTCGCCCACCAACAGGAGCCACGCCGGCCTCTACCTCTCGTCGGGCGGCGTGGCGCGGCAGGCGTTGCGGAGGACGGCTGCGCCGACGACGGCGGCCACCGTGGATGCGGCGAGGACGCCGATCTTGGCGGCGTCTTGGAGTGGGCCGGGGTCGAAGGCGAGCTCGGTGATGAACAGGGCGACGGTGAAGCCGATCCCGGCGATCATGGCGACTCCGATGACCATTGGCCAGGTGGCTCCTTCGGGCAAGCGGCCCACACCCAAGCGGACCGACAGCCACGCGGCGGCCATGATGCCCAGCGTCTTGCCCAGGACAAGACCGACCACGACGCCAGCCGTGATCTTGGCGGCGCCGGGTCGGTCGAAGGAATCGGCCCGCAGCTCGACGCCGGCGTTCGCGAGCGCGAACAGGGGGACGATGAGGAAGCTCGTCCACGGGTGGAGCAGGTGCTCGAGCCGCTCGGCGGGTGAGACCGCGGTCCCCGCCAGTCTGGTCATGGCATCGAGCTGGGCGGAGGTTGGTTCGTCGGTGAGGTCCCCGGCCCACTGGCGAGCCACGGTGGCGGCGATCGGCGGTCGGGCTGGGGCCAGGAGCCCGAGGATCACGCCGGCGATGGTGGCATGGACCCCGGAGGCCTGGGTGGCCAGCCACACGCCGGCGCCAAGGATCACGTAAGGGCCGAGCCAGACGACGCCGACCCGGCGCAGGATGAGCATCGCGCCGATGAGCACAGCAGCGGCCGCGAGGAACACCACTTGGATGTTGGCGGCGTAGAAGACGGCGATGACGACGATGGCGCCGATGTCGTCGACGATGGCCAGGGTGAGCAGGAACAGCTTCAATGAGGCGGGGACCCTCCGCCCGAGGAGGGCGACGACACCGACTGCGAAGGCGATGTCGGTGGCCATGGGGATGCCCCAGCCGCGGGCCCCGGCGCTGCCGGCGGTGACGAGCACGTAGAGCAGGGCGGGGACGACGATGCCGCCGACGGCGGCGATGGCGGGCATCGCCGCCGCTCGCCGGTCGCGCAGATCGCCGTGGACCAGTTCTCTCTTGATCTCGAGTCCGACGACAAAGAAGAAGATGGCCATCAGGCCGTCGTTCACCCAGTGCTGGAGGTCCTCGACCAGCTCGTAACGGCCCAGGCGGACGGTGAGGTCGGTCGACCACAAGGTGCGGTACGACTCGCTCCACGGCGAGTTGGCCCACACCAGCGCAACGACGGCGGCGGCGAGGAGGAAGACGCCGCCCGCGGCTTCGGTGTCCAGGAACCGCCGCACGACCGGGGGCAGCCGTCGCCCCGGGAAGAAGGCGGCTGCTCGGGTCGGCGCGGAATGTCGCGCGCCTGGGTTGTCGGCGGCGGAGGCCACGTGTACGTCCTTGGTCGCGTGCTTGCACATCGCCGACCAGACTTCCCGGCACACCCACCACCGGAGTGGCCCCTCCATCCTGTCACAGCGCCAGATGAGCTGCACCTCGTCGGGAGACCGTCCTCGGCGAAGTGATCGAAAGCGCCAAGGAATATCCCATCCGCTCATAGAACCGGCACGCCGTCGTAGAGAGCTGGCTTGACACCCATCCCTGCGTCATCCCGGCTACCGGGGCGTGAGTAGCGTCGTCGTTGTGGACGATGAGTTGCTCCTGTTCGCCGGGTCGGCGAGCAAGCGGCTGGGCGCCGCGATCGCCGACTACCTGGGATGCGGGGTCGGCCGCTCGGAGACCATGCAGTTCTCAGACGGCAACCTGTTCGTGCGCGTCGGTGAGAACGTGCGAGGGCGCGAGGTCTTCCTGGTGCAGGGCACCAGCTTTCCGGCCAACGACAACTTCATGGAGCTGCTCTTCTTCATCGACGCGCTCAAGCGCGCCAGCGCCGCGTCGGTGACGGTCGTGATGCCGTACTTCTCCTACGCGAAGGGCGACAAGAAGGACGAGCCCCGCGTCTCCATCCGAGCCCGAGTCTGCGCCGACGCCATCGAGGCCGCCGGCGCAGATCGCGTCGTCACGCTCGATCTCCACGCGCCACAGGTGCAGGGCTTCTTCCGCATTCCCGTCGACGACCTCTACGCAATGCCGGTCCTGTGCGACGCGATCAGCGCAAAGCGCCTCGACGACCTCGTCGTCGTCGCCCCCGATGCCGGGTTCGCGAAGAAGGCCCGCGGCTGGGCCGACCGGTTGCGGGTCCCAACCGCAATCGCCGACAAGCGACGCGTCGACCACACCGAGACCGCCGAAGTCGTCGAGCTGATCGGCTCCGTCGACGGCCGCACCGCGCTCATCGTCGACGACTTCACAACATCTGCCGGCACGCTGGTCGACGTGTCACGCGTCCTCATCGACCGCGGCGCCAAGGCGGTCTACGCGGCAGTGAGCCACGGCCTGCTCGCCGGCGACGCGTGCGCACGCATCGAAGCCAGCCCGATCGAGCGACTGTTCATCACCGACAGCGTCGAGACCCAACCGGTGCCATTGTCCGCAAAGGTCGAGGTCATCTCGGTCGCGGGCCTGTTCGGCGAAGCCATCCGCCGCATCGCGCGCCGCGAGAGCATCTCGGTCCTGTTCGAGCAGTAGCCCTAGACGCCGCCGACGAGCATCGCCAATCGAAAGATTGCTTGCAGGGAGCACCCGTACATGCTCGGATCGGGGCATGCCCGCCATCGAGTCCGAGGCGCGCACACCCGACCCCGGCGAACCCGGCCTCACCGGACCCGAGCTCGACGAGGTTGAGACGTACTTCGTTGCGTGGTGGGCCGCGGCGCGCGCCATGGCCGCCGCCCGGCCGCTCGCCGGAACCGACTGGAAAGACCGGCTACCGCCGCCGCCGATCGCGCTGCTGCAGCGCGCCGCGCTCCTCCACCCGAGCGGCAAGGTGCGGCGCGACGCGCTCACGATCCTCGACCACGACGCCAACGTCGCCTCGACCGAGGTGTTCCGCGCTGCGCTCGCCGACCCGTCGGCGAAGGTTCGAACGCTCGCTCTCCACGGACTGTCCTGCGAACGTTGTCGCAACGAGGTCCTATGCGCGGCCGACGTCGTTCCTGCGATGATCCGCCTGCTCCAGGACGACCCGAGCCCCAAGGTCCGCCAGGCCGCGGTGACACCCCTCCTCCTGCTCGCCGACCGCGACGACCGGGTCCTGCCAACCCTCGCCCGGGCCGCCGCCGCAGACCCTGACCCCCTCGTACGCCGCGCCGCGCACGCCGCTCACTGCGGCGACTGGCGAAACGTGGCGAGCCGCAAGACCATGCGCCGACAGGACCGTCGAGCCGTCGCTCGCGGCGCGACCAGATCTCCGTCGCGTGCTGGCGAGTCCGACGCCGTCCTCACTCCGGACCACGTTCACCCGACGAGAGGGAGCTCCCGCTCCTGAAGGGCCTCGGCTGCAAACGCAAGCGCAGCAAGGATGTCCGGCTCCTCGAGGTCGGGGAAATCCCGGAGGATCTCGTCGTGCGTGCGGCCACCAGCCAGCTGGCCCAGGATCGTCGTCACCGGGACGCAGACCGCGGAGCACAACGAAGCCCACCCCGGCGGTTGAACCTGCTCGGTGGTCGTACGCTCTCGGTGGTGGTAACTGAGCGCGAGATGGGACCACGGCGGGGAGGGCGACCGCGCCGCGGTGGAGGCGTCGCGGTGGTCG
>JAYUDU010000333.1:0-1607 GCA_043739605.1 Acidimicrobiales bacterium
TCGTCGGTCGTGGTCTCTGGCAGCGACACGAACCACCACGCGGCCCTGCCCTCCCACTCCCAGAGTGCGGCGTCGAACTCGTACGTGGCCGCCACCTCGGCGACGCTACCGGCGCCCTCGCACCGACACGACCAGCGCCGGTGGGTCGCGTTCGGTCGTCTGCCGGCATCGACGGCGCATGACGCCCGAACGCCACCCACATCGCCTCGCCGGCGACGCAGGAGTCGGTAGGTTGTCCGCCGTGAGCCAGCCCGTCGGTCCGTACACGCCCATCGTCCGCGCCGGCGGCTTCCTCTACCTCGCCGGCCAGCTCGGCATGCGCGACGGAGCCCTCGTCGACGGTGGCGTCGCCGCGCAGACCACGCAGGCCATGGCGAACGCCGCGGCGCTCCTCGCCTCGAAGGGTGCGGGGTTGGAGCACGTCGTCAAGACGACCGTGTTCCTGGCGGACATCAACGACTTCGCGACCATGAACGAGGCGTACCTCGGTGCTCTCGGCGACCTTCGACCGGCGCGCTCAGCGTTCCAGGTCGCGGCGCTTCCGTTCGGTGGCCGGGTCGAGATCGAGTGCATCGCCTTCGCCCCTGAGGGCTGAGCGGGCGTAGGGTGGCGGGCGTGATCGGCGGCATCATCATCGTTCTCGTGTGCTTGGCCATGATCCCGACGTTCCTCATCGGGGGCGGTTTCCTGATGGCGATCGCCGGGCACCTGTTCACCAAGGACGCAGAGGCGCGCCACGAGGGCAGCGAGCTGATCGAGACCAACACCTGACGCTGCCGTTGGTGGCCTGTCGGCTGCTCCCTTCAGCTTGCGGCCCTCACCTCGGGCCCGCCACCTCCTCTGCCAGCAGAGCGGCGTAGGTGCGGCTGGTCGCGCGCTCAAGTACCAGCCCGAGGAGCTGGTAACCGAAGTTGGAGTACACCTCCCCGCCGGTCTCGGCGAGATCGGTCGACCGCAGCCCCTGCAGTGCGAGCTCTTGCGTGAACGCTGCATACGGGTCGTTGTGTTGGAAGCCGACGTGATCCAGCGCGTTTGGAGCGAGCCGCGGGAGACCTGAGGTGTGCGTGGCCAGCTGGCCAACGGTGATCGATGCGTTCGCGCCAGCATCGAGCCAGGTGCCGATGGGCGAGTGGAGCGTGAGGAGGCCGTCGCCGACTGCGAGCGCCAGCAGCGTCGCGGTGATGGTCTTGGTGACCGAGCCGATCTCGAACAAGCCGTTCAGCAGCGCTGGATCGGACGCCGCGAGGGACGGTTCCTCGTCACCGGCCCCACCGACGGTGACCGCACCGACGGCGATCGGCACCGGCCATCCGATGAGGTCGCCAGCTCGCGCCACGAGTCCCTGCGTTGCCGTCGTACCCCAGCCCATGGGCGCAACCGTATGCCGGCCCGCGTGTGCCTCGTGGCGCAGACGTCACATCATGGGCGGCGCATCGTCATCGCAAGCAAGTAGGTCTCGACTAGCCTAGGTCCATGTCGACGCAGATCGTGAACACGCATCAAGCGAAGACGCGGCTGTCGGAGCTGATCCGGGCGGCGGAGGATGGAGACGAGGTGATCCTCGCCCGCAACGGCCGTCCTGTGGCCAAGATCATCCCGTGGCCGCC
>JAYUDU010000334.1:0-4505 GCA_043739605.1 Acidimicrobiales bacterium
GCCGATGTCGATGGCAGTCACATCCGGACGCTGCTGTCGACGTTCTAGCGGAGGCGCCGCCCCCAGGCGCCGGAGGTCACCGGCGACCCGCCGCGAAGCAAGGAAGCAGCCAGCCCGCGCCAAGCAGATGGACCGAGGGGGGTTGAGCGTCCGGTCGGCGTGGTTTCCTCACGGGCGCGGCGCGGCGCGGCGCGGGGCTGCGCGAAGACGAACACGCGACGAAGGCGCCGGCGGGCGGGCTGCACGTTGGCCGGTACGTCCGTGCGGGGGGGACGCAAACGCACCGTCTTGGCTGCCGCGCGGTCGCTGACGGTGCTTTTTCGTCCCCCAAGACCCGGCCCGCCGGTTTCTGGTACCGCTGTGACCCTGCCGGCGGGTCACACCGGTACCAGAAGATCACCGAGTGAAGTTGACCGACCGCCAGGTACTTGCACGCCCAAGCACGACGAAGCGGACCAAAGCGAGCACCGCGAGCGGAGGTCCCCGGCGGCCCGAGCGTCAGCGAGAAACTGCCAGCCGGCGAGCTACAGCAGCCGGTAGGCTGGGTTGTACAGCGTCGGACGGCCGGTGCGGTCGGACGCAGTTGGGCGCCCCGACACCATGAGCCGGCCTCCGGGCTTGACGCCTGCGATCTTGCGGCGACCAGTCCACAGGACGACGAGCGATCCGGTTCCGTCCTTGACCGTGGCTTCGAGCCACGGCGCGCCATCACTCTTGGATGGGACGATCCGCAGGCTTGAGATCTCGCCTGCGACGGTGGCCTGAGCGCGGGGGACGAGGTCGCCGATGTGGGTCGTGATGGGCAACTCGGCGCAGAACGCCCGGAGGCTGACCCGGTCGTGCTCGCGTTGCGGCGTCGAGAGCTTCGAGAAGAGGTCCTTGATGCCCATGCGTGCGGTCTAGCCGATCAGCAGCGCTTTGACAGCCTCGGCTGACTCTGTGGTCACCAGCGCCAGCACCTCGTCGCCCGGTGACACCACGGTGTCGCCTCGTGGCACGACCAGGTGGCGGTTGCGCACGATTGCGACGATTGACGCGTCCCTCGGCACTCCAAGATCGCTGATCGTCTTGCCGGCGGCGGGGGAATCGTCGGCGAGAGTCACCTCAACGAGGCTGGCGTCGCCACCCTCGAACTGC
Organism: Acidimicrobiales bacterium; assembly: GCA_043739605.1. Taxonomy (GTDB): domain Bacteria; phylum Actinomycetota; class Acidimicrobiia; order Acidimicrobiales; family JAUJNH01; genus JAYUDU01. The sequence goes on from JAYUDU010000334.1 coordinate 1,138, forward strand.
AGCAACTGCACCAGGGAGCCGACGCTCACGGCCTCCTCGACCAGCGCAGTGAGGAGGTGCGGCGTGGAGACGCTGACGTCGACACCCCACGTCTCGTTGAAGAGCCACTGGTTCTTGGGGTGGTTCACCCGTGCGACGACGCGGGGCACGGCGAACTCCTGCTTGGCGAGCAACGAGATGACGAGGTTGACCTGATCCTCACCGGTCGCCGCGACGACCACGTCGACGGTTTGCAGGCCGGCCTCGTGCAGGAGGTTGACCTCGCAGGCGTCTGCGACGAACCACTCAGCGTCGATGGAGCCGCGCGAGCGGGCGACGAGATCCGGGTCCTTCTCGATGATCAGCACGTCGTGCTTGGCCGCCAGCAGGTCGGCGGCGATGTACGAGCCGACCTTGCCGGCTCCACAGATGGCGACCTTCATTGGTGCGCTTCCTTCTCTCTGGCTCTGGTGCTTCAGTGCGCCGGGCCCGCGGCGAGCGCGGCCTCGAACGACGGAGCTGCATCGGTGCGCACGGCGAGGTGCAAGACATCGCCCTCTTGGCCGACGAGATCGTCGGTCACAAGCTGGCTGGCGCCGCCACGCTGGACCAGCACAACCCGCCACGCCTCGGCTTCGAGTGCCTTCAGCCGCTGGCCTGCCCATGCGTCCGGCAACGCGGCCTCGACCAGGCGAATGGCTCCCGTCGGGTCGGTCCAGTCGACGGTTCGTCCCGCTGGTTGCAACCGGCGCAACACCTGGTCGGTCGTCCAGGCCACCTGGGCGACGGTGGGGATGCCGAGGCGCTGGTAGATGATGGCGCGTCGTGGGTCTTGGATTCGGGCCACGACGTTGGAGACCTCGTAGGTCTCCCGAGCAACGCGTGCGCAGACGATGTTGGTGTTGTCGCCACCGGTGCACGCGGCCAACGCGTCGGCCTCCTTGATGCCGGCTTGCTCGAGGTGGTCGCGGTCGAAGCCGTTGCCGAGGACAGCGCGGCCCGTCCACTTCTCTGGCAGATAGCGCTGAAACGCCCGGCGGTCCTTGTCGATGACCGACACCGAGCTTCCCTGAGCCTCGAGCTGGACGGCGAGCTCGCCACCAACCCGGCCACAACCGACGACGATCACGTGCACGCCGCTCAGTTGAACGCGCACGCGGTCGTTGACGCAAGCACGCCAAAGCGCGCACCCAGGCGAACACATCCTCTTGACGCGATCTTTACGCCGCCTCTTGACGCGTTCTTGACGCAGAGCCCGAGCGACCTAACCTCCGTCGATGTGTCCGCGATCAAGCGCCTCCTGGTCGGTCGACCCCTCGCCAACTCCGAGGCGGATCACCAGCGCATCAACAAGAAGATCGCGCTCGCCGTGTTCTCCTCCGACGCCATCTCGTCCACGGCGTACGCCACCGAGGAGATCCTGTTCGTCACGGCGTTGGGCACGTCCAGCCTTGCGCTCGGCCTCAACACCCTCATTCCCATCGGCATCGCGGTGGCGATCCTCTTGACCGTCGTCGTGACCAGCTATCGCCAGACGATCTTCGCGTACCCCTCAGGCGGAGGGTCCTACGTCGTCAGCCGCGAGAACCTCGGGGAACGGGCCAGCATGTTGGCGGGCGCCTCGCTCCTCATCGACTACATCCTCACGGTTGCGGTGTCCATCTCTGCGGGCGTCGCCGCCATCGTTTCCATCCCTGCGTTTCGCCAGTTCGAGAACGACCGCGTCATCATCGGACTCTTCCTGATCGCCCTCATCACCGTCGCCAACCTACGCGGACTGAAGGAGTCAGGCAGCATCTTTGCTGGACCGACGTACCTCTACATCTTCGTCCTCACACTCATGGTCGGCATCGGACTGTACAAGAGCTTCTTCGGCCACATCGCCACCATTCCGTTTGAGAAGGACCATGCAGAGGTCCTCTTGGAAAGCGGTGGTTCGCTCGGCCTCTTCTTGATCCTGAAGGGTTTCGCGTCCGGCGCTGTTGCACTCACCGGCGTCGAAGCAATCTCCAATGGTGTCCCAGCCTTCCAGAAGCCAGAGCCGAGAAACGCCTCAAACACCATGATCTGGATGGGCCTCATCCTCGGCACGCTGTTCCTCGGCACGGCCATCCTCGCTCACCATCTGCGGCCGTTTCCCAGCCACGAATCGACGGTCTTCTCACAAATGGGCGTTGCCGTCTTCGGGAAGTCCAACCCGCTCTATTACATCCTGCAGTTCGCTACCGCTGCCATCCTGACCTTGGCCGCCAACACCGCGTACGCAGACTTTCCAAGGCTTTCGTCGCTCATCGCGAAGGACGGCTACCTGCCTCGGCAGTTCGCGACACGGGGTGATCGACTCGTCTTCTCCAACGGCATCCTGTTCCTCGCCGGCGCCGCGTCGCTGCTGCTGATCGCCTTCGGCGGCCTCACCAACAAGCTCATCCCGCTGTACGCCGTTGGTGTGTTCACCTCGTTCACGCTGAGCCAGATCGGCATGGTGATCCACCACCGCAAGGAGCGGGAGGTGGGCTGGCGCCGCGGCATCGCCATCAACAGCTTCGGAGCGTTCTGCACCTTCGTGGTACTGCTCATCGTCGGCATCACCAAGTTCGTGTCTGGCGCATGGGTCTCGATCCTCGTCGTGGCCATCGTCATGGGAGTGTTCGCCCTCATCAAGCGGCATTACGCCCGGCTCAACGACTCGCTGGAGCTGACGGCGGCGGATGTGCGGCCAGAGGCGGTCAACCACACCGTCGTTGTGCTGGTCGGCCGACTCCACAAGGGCGTGCTGCGCGCACTCGCGTACGCCCAGTCGATGCGGCCCACCCACCTGACCGCGGTGTGCATCGCAGACGACGAAGACGAGGCGGCGGCCCTCATGGAGAAGTGGGCAGAGCTGAAGATCCAGATGCCGCTCGAGATCGTCCACTCGCCGTACCGAGACTTGGTTGGCTCAGTCGAGCAGTTTCTCGACGAACTCGACGACCGCTGGGCCGACGACACCATCACCGTGCTCATTCCAGAGTTCGTGGTGTCGAAGTGGTACGAGAATGCGCTCCACAACCAGACGGCCCTCGCCCTCAAGATCGCTCTCCTCCAGCGCGAAGGGGTCATCGTCACGTCGGTGCCGTACCACGTCGGCGGCCGCACCACCCGCTCCAGCGTCGACGTCCCGCCCGACGTCGCCCTCAACGCCGGCGGCGACCCCCTCGCCGACCCCGAGGCCATCCCCTACAACGCCCGCGGTTGAGTTTCTGGCGAGGCAGAAGCCTCGCTTTCGCTGGCGTCGGTGTGGCGTGGTCCTCCCGCGAAGACGAAGAAGCATCGAGCGGCGAGCGCTGTGGGGGCACGTGCTGTTCTCGCTGCTTGGGCCCGGTGCGCCAGGCCAGGTCGGGCAACCTCCA
>JAYUDU010000335.1:0-11153 GCA_043739605.1 Acidimicrobiales bacterium
AAGGATCTGAGCGACGCCTCCATCGGCGGCACCTACTCGGCCTGGGCCAACGACCCCGACGGCCCGCTCACGGGCAACTCGTCGTTCGGCGGCTGCGAGTCGCTCAACGTCGCGCTCGGCGGCGCCGCCGCCCTGGACCCACTGCTGCGCCAGGCGACCATGGAGGGGCGGACGATGTTCGTCTCCACCGGTGATGTGGGCGGCAGCTGCGGCGTCGGCCCCGCAGGCGTCAACGGCGTGAGCAACGGCGGCGCTCCCGCCGTCGAGTACCCCTCGTCGTCGCCCTACGTCGTCGCCGTCGGCGGCACGGTCCTGTACTCGGCCACCACCACGCCGACCGGCAGCACGCAGGCGCAGCCGGCGGCCCGCAGCCAGGAGATTGCGTGGACGCACACGGGGGGCGGCACGAGCATGTTCGAGCCCAAGCCGATCTGGCAGCAGGGCATCTCCACCATCGCCGGGGTGTGCGCCGCGGACGCCTCCGGCAACCCGACCACCACCCCGACGCCGTGCCGCGGCGTCCCGGACGTCGCCTCCCTGTCGGGCGACGTCGTCACCAACGGATACGCGATCGTCAGCAACGGCGTGTACACGGCCAGCGGCGGCACAAGCCTCTCGTCGCCCCTCTGGGCGGGCATGTGGGCCCGGGTGCTCGCCGGGCACCCCTCCACCTGCACCGCCTACGGCAGCAACGGTGCGCTGGGCTTCGCAGGACCGATCCTGTACTCGCTCGGCAAGAACGCGGTGCGTGACGCGGCCGACTTCTACGACATCAGCGTCGGCAGCAACGTGCAGTGGACGGCGATCCCCCGCAACCCGGCCGACCCCTCCGGCTGGGACTACGTGAGCGGCCTCGGCACCCCGGACGTGAAGGGGATCATGACCGACGCCGACTGCGGCCGGTTGACTCCTGTGGTCGCCGCCAACCCCCAGATCGCGCTCGACCGGACCGTGGCCCCGGCGACCGGAACGTGCCTGCAGGGCCCGGTGAGCGACCCGGCCGGCGACGCTCAGGTGAACGCGTTCCCCACCAACACGGCGCCCTCCGGCGATCCGGCGGTGGACATCACCGTCCTCGACGTGCAGAGCAGCGCCACGGTGCTCACGTTCACCTCGAAGGTCGTCGACCTGTCCGCACCGGCCACGCCGGAGGAGGAGATCCAGATGGAGTGGCTGTTCTCCTACGGCGGGACGCATTACTTCGTCCTCGCCGACAACAACGCACCGGCCGGTCCGCCGAGCTTCACGCTGTCGGACTTCGACGCCAACGGCCTGTCCCAGATGCTGGCCCCGCTGACCGGTTCGTACGACACGGCGACCAGCACCATCTCGGCGGTCCTCCCCTACGCAACGTTCAACGGGGTGGCGACATCGAAGATCGTGGACGGCAGCGCGCTGACCTCGGTGTCGGTCGAGTCGTTCTACGGCCCTCAGGGCGCTGCGGAGGCCGACGTCGCCTCGTACGGCGCCTGCCCTGTCATCGTGTCGATGACCAGCGCTGCGACTCCCGCGGTGCCCGAGGTCCCGGCGCGGCCGCTGGTGCTCGTCACCGGTGCCCTCACGGTCTTCGGCGCTGTGGTCCTTCGCCGCCGCCGGGCCCGCGCCTGAGGCTCGGCGTGCAGGTGCGGCGGGCGACCTAGCGTCCGCCGCATGGCTGCCTCACGCTCCGTCCAGACCGTGCTCGTCACGGGTGCGAACAGCGGGCTGGGGCTCGCCACCGCGATCGAGCTGGCGCAGCGGGGCTACCGAGTCATCGGCAGCGTGCGAAGCGCGGAGAAGGGCCAACGCCTCACCTCGGCTGCGCGCGCCGCCGGCACGACCATCGAGAACATCGTGTTCGACGTGGCCGATGCGGTCGCCTCGGCCGCAGCGCTGGAGGAGATCGGGCCGCTGTACGGCCTCGTCAACAACGCGGGTGGAGGTGGCGTCGGTGCCATCGAGGACGTCACCGACGCGGAGGCCCGCCACACCATGGAGGTCATGGCCATCGCGCCGATGCGACTCGCTCGACTGGTGCTGCCGGCCATGCGCGCGGCAGGTGAAGGCCGGATCATCAACATCTCGAGCATCTACGGACGCACGTCGACCCCGCTCACCGGCTGGTACCAGGGCGCGAAGCACGCGCTGGAAGGTCTCTCCGATGCGCTGCGCATCGAGGTCGCTGGCGCCGGCATCAAGGTCGTGCTCGTCGAGCCCGGAGCGTTCCGGACCGCCATCTTCGACGAGGCCAGCGACGCCATGGCGGGCCGGCCGGGCAGCCACTACGAGGCCGCCTACCGACGCTCATCGACACTCACCCGCCTGTCGGCGCCGTTCATGGGCAATCCCGAACAGGTCGCGAAGGTCGTGGCCACTGCGCTCGCGGCGCGCCGCCCCCGCGACCGCTACCTCGTCGGAGCGGACGCGCAAGCGCTCGCGGCCATGGAGCGAGCCGTGCCGTTGGTGCCGCGGTCGGTGATCGACCGCGTCACGCGCTTGGCGATGGGCCTCTAGAAGAGTGCATCAGGTTTCTCCTACGGTGTTCCGATCTGGATGACGAAGGGATGGGCATGCGAATCACCCGCGTCGCTCGCAGCGGCCGTCGGCGGCCACTCCGCGGGGCGACCCGAGTCGGGCTGACCCTCACCGCCGTGATGGCCAACGCGACGGCCGCATCCGCCGCGCCCGTCACCCCCGTGTTCGGTCCCGGCATCGAGGCCCTGGCCAAGTACGAGGGCCAGACGGTGTGCGATCCGACGGTGAAGGCCGGCACGCAGTCGCTGGTCGACCTGCTTCGCGACGCCTACCCAGACATCCCGAACCTCGGCGTCACCCGCCCGTGCGACGTCGGTGGCCAGAGCGAACACAAAGAGGGCCGCGCCTACGACTGGGGTGCCCGAGCCGACACCGCGGAAGGCCTCGCAGCCGGGCGCGACCTCCTGACCTGGCTGTTCGCGACCGACGCGGCCGGCAACCAGTACGCGAACGCTCGACGGCTCGGCATCATGTACATCATCTGGGACCAGCACATGTGGCGCGCGTACGACCCAGTTCCGACCACCGATCCAGCGACGTGGCCGGCATACAACGGCGCCGACCCTCACACGAGCCACATGCACATCTCGTTGTCCATCGACGGGGCGTTCCGCCAGACGAGCTGGTACGGGGCGAGGGCAGCGACAGCGTCACCAGGCATCGGCTACTGGCTCGCGTCGACGCGGGGCGAAGTCTTCAACTTTGCCGCACCAGAGCAGCCCCGGCTCGGTGTCGTCCCCAACCGCCCCATCGTCGCCATCGCGGCAAAGGGTGACGGCACCGGCATCTGGATGACCGGCGGCGACGGCGGCATCTTCGCCCTCGGCAAGGCCGACTTCTACGGCTCCACCGGTAACATCGTCCTCAACAAGCCGATCGTCGGCATGACGCCGACCCCGAGCGGCACGGGCTACCGGCTCGTCGCCTCAGACGGCGGCATCTTCGCCTACGGCGACGCCCCGTTCTATGGCTCCACCGGCAGCATCAGGCTGAACAAGCCGATCGTTGGCATGGCGACCACGCCATCAGGGCTCGGCTACTGGCTGGTCGCGTCAGACGGCGGCATCTTCTCCTACGGCGACGCCCCGTTCTATGGCTCCACCGGCAGCATCGTCCTCAACAAGCCGATCGTTGGCATGGCCCCGTCACCAACCGGGAAGGGCTACTGGATGGTCGCCTCCGATGGGGGCGTGTTCTCGTTTGGCGACGCTGGCAGTTACGGCAGCACCGGGTCCATCACCATCCCGGCGCCGATGGTCGGCATGCGTGTGAGCTCCACGGGCAAGGGCTACCTGTTGGTGACAGCCAACGGCGCGGTGTACCCGTTCGGCGACGCCACCGGCGCAGGCAACGCGGTGGCATCGGGCACCACGATCGCCGGGATCGCCCCGTACATGAAGCCACCGTCCACCCGCTCGACCGCCGCATCCATCGGCCAGGACCCCACCCCGCCGCCGCTCATCGCAGGGCAGGAGGAGGCGGGCGCCTAGCCCGCCCCCGCCTGCCCGGCTCAACCGGTCAGTACCGGTAGTGGTCTGGCTTGAAGGGGCCTGAGGCCGAGACGCCGAGGTACTCGGCCTGGTCGTCGGTGAGCACGGTCAGCTTCACGCCGAGGCTGTCGAGGTGGAGACGGGCGACCTTCTCGTCGAGCTCCTTCGACAGCGTCGTCACGGTGGTGCCGTAGGCCTCTGCGTTGGCGTGCAGCTCCATCTGGGCGAGCACCTGGTTGGTGAACGAGCACGACATCACGAAGCTCGGGTGGCCGGTGGCGCAACCGAGGTTCATGAGGCGGCCTTCGGCCAGCACGATGATCGAGTGACCATCGGGGAAGACGAACTCGTCGACCTGCGGCTTGATGTTGACGCGCTGGACGTCGCTCATCTTGCCGAGGCCGGCCATGTCGATCTCGTTGTCGAAGTGGCCGATGTTGGCGACGATGGCGTTGTGCTTCATCTTCGCCATGTGCCCGGCCAGCAGGATCCCCTTGTTCCCGGTGGCAGTGATGACGAAGTCGACCTTCTCGATGACATCCTCGAGGCGGACGACCTCGTAGCCCTCCATCGCTGCCTGCAGGGCGTTGATGGGGTCGATTTCGGTGACCACCACGCGGGCACCCTGGCCGCGCAGGCTTTGGGCGCAGCCCTTGCCGACATCGCCATAGCCGCACACGACGGCAAGCTTGCCGCCAATCATCACGTCGGTCGCCCGGTTGATGCCATCGATGAGGGAGTGCCGACAGCCATAGAGGTTGTCGAACTTCGACTTTGTGACAGAGTCATTGACGTTGATTGCGGGGAACAGCAACGTCCCAGCTTCCATCATCTGGTACAGCCGGTGCACACCTGTGGTGGTCTCCTCTGAGACGCCGCGGATGTTCTGGCCGATGCCGGTCCACAGCTTCGAGCCGGGTTCGATGGTGCGCTTGAGCAACTTGACGATCTCGCCCCATTCCTCGGAGTCGTCGTCGGTCGCGTCGGGGACGATTCCGCCGGCGGCCTCGTACTCCGTGCCCTTGTGGACGAGGAGGGTGGCGTCGCCGCCATCATCGAGGATGAGGTTGGCGCCCTGGCCGTCCGGCCACACCAGCGCCTGCTCGGTGCACCACCAGTACTCCTCAAGGCTCTCGCCCTTCCAGGCGAAGACCGGAACGCCCTTGGGGTTGTCCGGGGTGCCGTCGGGGCCGACGGCCACGGCGGCGGCGGCGTGATCCTGGGTGCTGAAGATGTTGCAGCTGACCCAACGGACCTTGGCGCCGAGCGCAGTGAGCGTCTCGATGAGGACTGCGGTCTGGATGGTCATGTGCAGGCTGCCCATGATGCGAGCGCCGGCCAACGGCTGGGCGCCTCCATACTCAGCGCGCAGGGACATGAGACCAGGCATCTCGTGCTCGGCCAACTCGATCTCCTTGCGCCCGAAGGCGGCAAGAGAGAGGTCGGCGACCTTGAAGTCGTTCGACATGGTGTGCTCCTTGAAGCTGTGTTCCGCCGACGGCGGAAGAGAGTGCCAGGCCGGTGCCCTCAGACACCCAGACGCTCAACGAGCCAGCCGTGCGGCCTCGATCCTAGTGGAACACGCCCTTCACCGACGTAGCCACGCGTGAACGCGCCGCCAGGATGAGGCGCCCACAATCCAGCCGCTACGCGCCTCGACGCGCTCCTGGTAGGCGGCGATCCGCACCTCGCCGCGGCGCTCGACGGCGGCGATCGCCCGGAGGGAAGTCAACGTAAACCTTGAGCAAGCGCTCAATGTCGGGACGTGGCGCCTCGGGTCATGGTTCGATGCCGGCGGACCGAAGCATCACCGTCAACCGCTCGGCCTCCGAACGCGCCGCGGCAGCATCGGCCTGCGCCGCGGCAGCATCGGCCTGCGCCGCCTCGAGCTCGCGCTCCATGGCGCGGGCCGCGTGCTCCGCTACCTCGGCGCGCAGCGCTCCGTCTGCCACGCCATACAGCACCGAACCGTCGGCGGTCTGCCGCATGTCGAGGACGTGCTGGCCTGGCCCCACCTCCCGTGACGAGAACGTGATGCCGAGCAGGTCTGAGGTCCACGCCTCATCGTCGTCGGCGACGTCGACGAGGAGGTCGCCGCGCCGGACCCACCCTTCGAGTCCGCCCCGGTCCGGGTCGAACACGAGGTACTCAAGGACCCCGTTGACCCGGTACCACTCACGCTTCTCCTTCATCTCCCGACGCGTGTTGGACGGCGAAAGCACCTCGGCCACGAACGCGAACCCGAGATCGCCCTCCATCCACTGCTTCCAGCAGTCTGGGTAGGGCGTCTGCGGCCGACCGAACGCGACCATGGCGTCTGGCCCCCGTCGGTAGCGGTTGTCACCCCGACGCGGATACCAGAGCATGTTGCCGAAGACGGCGACCTCGTCAGCTCGCGGCTGGAAGTGGGTGCGGAGTCGCACGACGAGGTCCACCATCACGTCGAACTGCCAGGGATTGTCGCACATGGGCTCTCCGTCGTCGGCTGGATAGTCGACGCCGTCATCGTTCGGGACCACGATCGAGGTCATCGCCATGACCACCTTTCTAATACAAGGAGAGTGTTTCATGTCAACTGATGCGTCGACAGGTGTTACCCGTGGCACACCTTGAACTTTTTGCGACTGCCGCACCAGCACGGGTCGTTGCGGCCCAACTTTTGGTTCTCGCTCTTGACGATCGGTGCCGTCGGCGCGTCATCCTCGGCGGCGTCTTGGGCGGCGCGGATCTCGTCGAGCGCCTCCTCGTCACCGCGGCTGGCGGCCTCTTGGAGGGCCGCCGCCGACGACATCAGCTCTTGGACGGGACCATCGGCCGAGATGAGCTCGGCTTGACTGAGGTCGGGCGACTGCGGCTCCTCGACGACCACGTCGACGTGCATGGCGTACTTGACGAAGTCGTCGTCGATGGCCGAGACGAGGGCGCCGAACATCTCGTAACCCTCCTTCTGCCACGCGACCAACGGATCTTGTTGACCCATGGCCCGCAGGCCGATGCCCTCGCGCAGGTAGTCCATCTCTGCAAGGTGCTCCCGCCACTTCTGGTCGATGAGCTGCAACATGACCTGGCGCTCCACCTCGCGCATGGTGTCAGACCCGCCCTCGAGTGCGACCTCGCGCTCTTCGTAGAACGACGTCGCCTCGGCGAGGAGGCTCTCATGCAACTGCGACGTGGACACCGCGTCGCTGAGGTCGTCGACACGGAACGCGGTTGGGAAGTACAGGCGGGCCTCGTTGAGCAGCCCGTCGAGGTTCCAGTCTTCGTGGTAGTTGCCTGGGCAGAACGAGCCGATGACGTCGTCGAGGGCCGCGTCGAGGGTCTCCATGAGGTGGTCACGGAGGTCCTCGCCGTCGATGACTCGCATGCGCTTGGCGTAGATGACCTTGCGCTGCTCGTTCATGACCTCGTCGTACTTGAGGACGTCCTTGCGGATCTCGGCGTTGCGCGCCTCGACCGTTGACTGGGCCTTCTCGATGGCGCGGGTGAGGCTCTTGGCCTCGAGCGGCACGTCGTCCGGCAACGCCGCCGACATGAAGCGCACCACACCGGGCGCGAACAGGCGCATCAACTCGTCCTCAAGGGACAGGTAGAAGCGGCTTTCGCCGGGGTCGCCCTGGCGCCCGGACCGGCCGCGCAGCTGGTTGTCGATGCGGCGGCTCTCGTGGCGCTCAGAGCCGATGACGTACAGACCTCCGAGCTCACGCACCTCCTCGCCCTCGGCGTCGCACACCTCCTTGAGCTTGCCGACCAGCTCGTCGAAGCGAGCGGTGATCTGCTCTGGCGCCAGCTCGGCCAGGTCGGCGGCCTGGGCTTGCAGGTCGCGGCGGGCGAGGCCCTCCGGGTTGCCGCCCAGCAAGATGTCGACCCCTCGGCCGGCCATGTTGGTGGCGACCGTGACGGACCCGAGGCGACCGGCCTGGGCGATGATCTCGGCCTCGCGGAAGTGCTGCTTGGCGTTGAGCACGGTGTGGGGAATGCCACGGCGACGCATCATCTCTGACAGCACCTCGGACTTCTCGACGCTAGCGGTGCCCACCAGCACCGGCTGGCCCGCCTCGTGACGATCGGCGATGTCGTCGATGACCGCCTCGAACTTGGACTGCTCAGACTTGTAGACGAGGTCCTTGCCGTCGTCGCGCACCATGGGCAGGTGCGTCGGAATCGGCACGACGGGCAGGCTGTAGGTGTTGCCGAACTCTGCGGCCTCTGTCTCTGCCGTGCCGGTCATGCCGGCGAGCTTGTCGTACTGTCGGAAGAAGTTCTGGTACGTGACGGTGGCCCAGGTGTGGTTCTCCTCCTTGATGCGCACCCGCTCCTTGGCCTCGACGGCCTGGTGGATACCATCGGACCAACGCCGGCCGTCGAGGATTCGGCCGGTGAACTCGTCGACGATCTGCACCTCGCCGCCTTGCACGACGTAGTCCTTGTCCCGCTTGTACAGCTCTTTCGACTTGAGGGCCGTGGTCAGCTGGTGGACGAGGTTCTGGCTGACGAGGTCGTAGAGGTTGTCGACGCCGAGGAGCTTCTCGACCTTCTCGATGCCGGCCTCCGTCGGGGCGACTGTGCGCTTCTCTTCGTCGACGTCGTAGTCGACGTCGCGCTTGAGGGAGCGGGCGACGTTGGCGAACTGCTGGTACAGCTTGGCCGCCTCCATCGCTGGACCGGAGATGATGAGCGGCGTGCGAGCCTCGTCGATGAGAATGGAGTCGACCTCGTCGATGATGGCGAAGGAGTGGCCGCGCTGGCGCATGCGATCCCGGGAGTAATCCATGTTGTCTCTGAGGTAGTCGAAGCCGAACTCAGAGTTGGTGCCGTAGGTGATGTCGCAGGCGTACGCCTTCTGCTTCAGCTCCGTGGCGTCCTCATGGGGACCGATCAGGCCAACGCTGAGATCGAGCCACGTGTACAGCCGGCCCATCAGCTCTGCGTGGTAGCCGGCGAGATAGTCGTTGACGGTGACGAGGTGGCAGCCCCGACCGGAGATGCCGTTGAGGTAGAGGGCGAGCGTGGAGGTGAGGGTCTTGCCCTCGCCCGTCTTCATCTCGGCGATCCAGCCGAAGTGCAGCGCGGCTCCGCCCATCAGCTGCACATCGAAGTGGCGTTGGCCAAGGACCCGCTTGCCGCCCTCACGCACTACGGCGAACGCCGGCACCAGCAACTCGTTCAGCACCTCGTCGACCGCGGCCTTGTTGGCCAAATGGTCGCCCTCGGCGGCGTTGTCGACCATCTGGCGGAACTCGGCGGTCTTGGCCCGCAGCTCGTCGTCGGACAGCGCCTCCATCTCGTCCTCTAGGGCATTGATGTCGGGGACGATCGCAGAGAGGGCCTTGACCTTCCGGCCCTCGCCCGCACGCAAGATCTTCGAGAAGACGCTCATACGTCGAGCGATGCTACCGGTGGTCGACGCCCCATCCGACGCAGCCGGCGTCGCACGGCCTTCCCGAGGGTCTAGTTGTCCTCGCGGAGGTCGAGGAGACGCTCGCGAACGGCGTAGATGACGGCCTCCATCCGGGAGTGCAGGTGCAGCTTCTCCAAGATGTTGCGGACGTGGTTCTTCACCGTGTTATCGGAGATGAACAGCTGATCCCCGATCTCTCGGTTGCTCATGCCCTTTGCGACGAGCTTGAGGACCTCAAGCTCGCGCGCCGTCAGTTGAGGCGCCTGGTAGTTGCCAGAACCGGAGCCTTGGCGGGTGGACAGCTTCTGGAACTCTACGAGCAGCTTCGACGCCATCGACGGGGTGATGAGGCTCTGTCCGGCGACCACGGCCTGGATGGCGTCGGCGACCTCCTCGACGGAGATCTCCTTCAACAGGTAGCCGGTGGCGCCGGCCTTGATGGCCTCGTAGAGGTCGTCTTCTTCGTCGGAGACGGTGAGCATGATGATGCGGGCCGTCGGCACCTGCTGGGAGATGACGCGGGCCGCCTCGATGCCGTTGACGCGTGGCATGCGCACATCCATGAGGATGACGTCTGGGACCAGCTCGACGGCGAGGCGAATGGCCTCTTCGCCGTTCTCGGCCTCGCCGACGATCTCAACCCGGTCATCAGTGGACAGAACCACCCAGATGCCGCGACGAAACAGGGGTTGATCGTCGGCGATGACCACTCGCACGGGCGGTGGAGTGGTGAAGGGGGCGCTCACGGCGGTGGCGACGCTACACCCGACAGGCTCGTCCCCGGCTGACCTGGTCTTCGACCCCACACCCGCCTGCTGAGGGAGTACCGGATCGGACACCGGCGAGCACCCACGTTCGTGGGCCCTCCAGCGAAGTCCGTGATGATCCGCTTCGTCCCTTCTCCAACCGGCGCCGACGATCGGCGCCTCGTTGGGCAGGACTCACTTCTAAACCGCACCGTGCTCGGCGACCACGAGTCGCCTTACGTGGACCGTTTCGCCTGCGACTGGCATCGGCTTGCAACCACAGACCCGGGGACGAACCTGCAGGACAGATCCTACGCCCCGCCGAGCTCATGGCGGATCTCAGATGCCGGCACCAGCCCCGACCGGCCCTCTGAACATGCGCGACGATCGGCGTACGCCGCGCCCTCGGCCGTGCCATGCGAGGAGGGCGTCAGCCAGTTGGTCGGCGCTGCATGCACCACGCGAGAGTCGCACGCGGCCCCGCTCGATGGCGTCGACGCGCAACTCTGGACGGAGGTCGGCGATGACATCGGCGAAGGCAACCGGACGCGTGGACCGGGTGGGCTCGAACTGCGGCTGCGGAGCCGGCGGCCCGCAGATGCTGCGGTCTTGAGCGTCGGTCGCTTCTCGCCCGCTTTGCGCCATGATGCACCATCGACCGGCCCGGCGACCACCTTGAGTGAGGAATCGACCGCGGGCCCACGTCTCGAGCAACCTCTGTTTCATGCGGCCGCGGCGGCACGCGCGTGCACCGTCGACGGACCGAGAAGTGCCAAGCTGAGTGCTGCGGCCTGCAACGTGGCACCCGTCGTCGTGACATCGTCGATCACCAGCAACGAGCGACCGCACGCGACCAGGGCGGCGCGGCGAACGGGCTCAAACGCCGGTCCGCTTGGTCCCAACCGCTCCGCGCGCGACCTGCCGGTCTGGGCCGGACCGGCGGCGCGCACGAGCAGACCAACGGCCGGGATGCCAAGCCGACGAGCCACCGCCCTGGCCAACAGC
>JAYUDU010000336.1:0-4501 GCA_043739605.1 Acidimicrobiales bacterium
GACAGCCGCAGCGCGTCGAGGGCAGGCCTGCTCGTGAGCTCTGACCAGGCGCCAGACCACGGTGCCCGCCACACGAGCCCTGCCAGCGGCAACCCAAACAGCAGCGCCCCAATCGCCGCCATGGCCGCAGGAACCAGCGGCACCCCGTCCGGCACGCCGAGCGCACGCGTGCGCTGCGCTTGACGCACCTCAGCTGCCGGGGAGATCGATCATCACGCTTGTCGCTTTGACAGCAGCAACCGCCATGACGCCCGGCTCGAGGCCAAGCTCGTCCGCGGACTCGCGAGTGATCAGCGCAACGATCCGATGGGGGCCGGCTTGGATCTCGACCTGTGCCGCGACGGTGTCTCTCACGACGCGCGTCACGATGCCGGCGAAGTGATTGCGCGCCGACCGTGCGACCACGACGTCCTCACCAGCGTGGCCCTCCTCGCCCATCTCCACCACGAAGCGGGCCAACCCGGCACCGTCGACGAGGCGGCGGCCGCCTTCGGTGCGCGTCGCCTCGATCTGGCCGCTGTCGACCCATCTCCTGACCGTGTCTGGACTGACCCCAAGCAGCTCGGCGGCCTGCCCGATCCGGTATGACGGCATTCGCAGTCAGCCTAGAACGCGCATCAGCCGGCGGGCAGGAACCCGCGCGCCCGCAGTGCATCCTGGCCGGTGCGCTCCACGATCTCGTCGACGAACGCAGCAGCTGCGGCACGATGGGTCGTGGCCTTGACGATGGCGATCGGGTACTCGGCGATGACGTTCTGCGCGGCAGGGATCTCGACCGCGCCACCCTTGCCACCAGCGGCGATGACGTCGGTGACGTAGACGATGGTCGCGTCCGCTTCACCGCTGACGACCTTGGCCACGGCCGACTTCACATCTACCTCGTTGGACACTGGGTGCACGAGGACCCCAGCGGCAGCGAGCGCCTGTGCTGAGTACTTGCCGGCGGGCACGGATTCGTCGTCGAGGACGACCTTGAGGTTGGCGTCGGCGAGGGAGGCCAGACCTATGACATGCCGCGGGTTGCCGGGAGCGACGAGGATCTCCAGGCGGTTCTTGGCGAACGTCCGCGGTGGCTCAACAAGACCGGCATCGACGAGCCTCTTCATAGATGCGCCATCAGCTGTGGCGATGACGTCCGCGGGCGCGCCCTGTTGGATCTGGTTCGCCAGCGCACCGGATCCGGCAAAGCTGAACGTGACCGCCAACCCGGGTGCAACCGACGCGAGCCTGGTGCGTTGGTCGTTGAACGCCTCGGTCAGCGAGGCCGCCGCGAACACCGTGACGGGTCCGACGGCGTTGGTCGCGCGCGGGGAAGGCGAGGAAGACGCGACAGCCGGCGCCTGAGGCGAGGCGCAGGCCCCGAGACCGAGGGTCGACACGAGCGCGACCACGACCGACCTCGTGAGTGTCATGTTGTTCACACTAGCTCAGGTGACTCTCGTCCGCTAGGAAGATCCTTCCTCTTCCTTGCACTTGCGAGGAGCAGGGCCGTGCCGCCGGTGGCCGTGACCCGACTCAGTAACCGCTTCACCAGCCCCGAAGGGCAAGGGCGGCGGCGCCACCGCACCGGGAGCGACGAAGGTCCCGGCGCATCCACGTCATCGAGCCGGCACCGCGTCCACCGGCTCGGGAGTCATGGGCGGCCGAGGGCGAGCCGGGCCGCGCCGCGCACGGTGCCGTTGCGGCGCATCGCAGCAGCGAGCTCCGGATAGCCACCGAGCGAGCGCTTGAAGGTCGTCGCCGCCTCCGGCCGGTGCAGGACGCCATAGATCGGCCGCTCGGTCTCCGGCTCGTAGGTGCCAAAGATGCGGTCCCAGACGACGAGCGAACCACCGAAGTTCTTGTCGATGTAGCGGGGGTTCTTGGCGTGGTGCACCCGGTGGTTGGACGGGCTCATGAACAGCTGGTCAACCAATGCGACCTTGGGGAACCAGTCGAGGTGCTGCCACTGGCCGACCATCAACGAGATGGCGCCGAAGACGACATACATCATCGGGTGAAAGCCCAGCAGCGGCGCCCACATCGCCACGATCGGCTTGTAGAAGGCCTCGGTCCACGGCATCCGCACCGCGGTGGCCAGGTTGTACTGCTCAGAGCTGTGGTGGATGAGGTGGCTCGACCACAACAAGCGCACCCGGTGCTCTGACCGATGCGTCCAGTAGTAGACGAGGTCGCCGACCAGCCAGTAGGCGACCCAGGTGAGGGGGTTGTGGACGTCGAGGTGCCACGGCGCCACCGAGCGATAGATCCACAGCCACCCGCCGAACATCGCGGCGTTGGCGCCGAACATCCGCACCGCCGACCACGACACGCCCATCGCCACCGAGTGCACGACGTCCTTGAAGTCGACGGCGGTGTGGCGAAGTCTGAGGAACGCCAACTCGGCGAACAGTGCCAGACCGGCGACGATCATGAGCCAGAGGTGGATGTCGAGGCCGAGGGGGCGGAGCTCCTGCATGCACCGCAGCGTGCGCCCGCGACCGGCGCCGGCACATCGGGTGCACCCCCCAGCGCCCCCTGGGCAGCCCCCCAAAGTGACGGCGCAGCACTCTCCGCTGCGAGCCGGCGCGCACCGCGCGGCACAGACTCTCAAACCGCGTCGCAAGCCGGCACGGTGCCGGATTGCGACGCCGGCGGAGTCAGCTGCGGGCGGGACGGCGGCGGCGCCACGCCTGGGTGATGGCGGGGCCCACGTAGCCCGCGTCGCCGGGGTTGACGTTGGTGCCGGGCGGGACGAGCGCGTCGATGGCGTCGAGCGTCTCGCCGCCGAGGACGACGTCGCCTGCTGCGATCTGGGTCTCGAGCTGCTCCATCGTGCGCGGTCCGATGATGGCGCTGGTGACGGCGGGGTGGGCGAGGACGAAGCCGAGCGCGAGGTGCACCATCGTGAGGTCGGCCTGCTCTGCGACCTTGTCGAGCTGCTCAACGAGGTCGAGCTTCTTCGAGTTCTCCGGCACATCCTCTGCGAAGCGGCCCGGCATCATCGCGGCGCGGTGGGTGTCTGCCGTCTGGCCACGGCGGTAGCGGCCGGTGAGCCAGCCGCCGTTGAGGGGGCTCCAGGGCAGCACGCCCATGCCGTACTGCTCGGCGACGGGCAGGACGTCTGCCTCGATGCCACGCACGAAGATGGAGTACGGCGGCTGCTCAGAGCGGAAGCGCTCTGTGCCCCGGCGTTCTGCTGCCCAATGCGACTCCACGATCTCGTGCGCCGGGAACGTCGAGCAACCAATGGCCCGCACCTTGCCCTCGTGCATCAGGTCGGACAGCGCGGACAAGGTCTCCTCGATGTCGGTGGCGGGGTCGGGTCGGTGCACCTGATAGAGGTCGATGTGGTCGGTGCCGAGGCGCCGCAGGCTGTTCTCGCACTCGGCGATGATCCAGCGCCGGCTGTTGCCCTTCTGGTTGGCGTCGGTGCCCATCGCGCCGTGGAACTTGGTGGCGAGCACGACGTTGTCGCGGCGACCGACGAGGGCCTTGCCGACGATCTCCTCGCTCTCGCCGGCCGAGTACACGTCAGCGGTGTCGATGAAGTTGATGCCGCCATCGAGCGCGGCGTGGATGATGCGGATGCTGTCGTCGTGGTCCTTGTTGCCCCAGGTGCCAAACATCATGGCGCCGAGGCACAACGTGGAGACCCTGATGCCGGTCTTGCCGAGTGTGCGTTGCTGCATGCCGGCACCCTACGCACGACGAGCGGGGCCGTGCGGTCTCGGTCCAGCGGACGTGGGATAGAACGTCGTGGTGGTCGAGTCCGAGGCGTCGGCCGAGGTTGGCACGGCGGTCGAAACGTCGGAGCGACCGTTTCGCCCCGACATCGAGGGACTCCGTGCGGTCGCGGTCGCCGCCGTCGTTGGGTATCACGTCGCGTTTCCACTGTGCTCCGGCGGCTTCGTCGGCGTTGACGTCTTCTTCGTCATCTCCGGCTACCTCATCACCGGACTGCTCCTGAGCGAGCTGGCGTCGACGGGTCGGGTGTCGCTCGCTCGCTTCTACAGCCGTCGCATCCGCCGCCTCTTGCCGGCCGCGGCGGTGGTCCTGACGGCCACACTTGCCGGGAGCGCAGTGTTGTTGTCGCCGCTCGGCGCCAGAGATGCCGCGGTGGACGGTCGGTGGGCGGCGACGTTTGCTGCGAACATCCGCTACGCACGGCTCGGCGCCGACTACTTCTCGCCAACGGGCGACGCCTCGCCGTTTCGCCACTACTGGTCACTCGCGGTCGAGGAGCAGTTCTACGCCGTGTGGCCTGCGCTGCTCATCCTCGCCGGAGCGGGGTGGACCAAGGCCCGCCGGTTCCGAGTTCGGCCAGCACTCTTCGCAGTCGCCGCCGTGACCGCCGCATCACTGGCGCTGTGCCTCGCCACCACGCGGACGTCCCAACCAAACGCCTACTTCCTCTTGCCGTCGCGCGCCTGGGAGCTTGGAGTCGGCGCGCTGGTTGCGTTCGGCGCCGCACGCGTGGGGCGCGTTCGGGCGAGGGCGGCGACGGCTTTGGCCGGGGTGG
>JAYUDU010000337.1:0-4498 GCA_043739605.1 Acidimicrobiales bacterium
GAAGACATGCCGTACATGGCCGACGGCACCCCCGTCGACATCATCCTCAACCCGCACGGCCTGCCGTCCCGCATGAACTTCGGACAGCTCCTCGAGACCCACCTCGGCTATGCGGCCAAGTGGGGCTGGACCGATCCCAGGGATGACCGCGACGGAAAGGCCGATCGGGCCGACTACGCCACCAAGGTCATCCCCGTGAGCCGGGGCACCGAGTCCAAGACCCGCCCCATCTCCGAGCCGGCGGTGTGGCTGTCCACGCCCGTCTTCGATGGAGCGGCATGGGATGAGGCGGCCAAGGCCGGCAAGCACCTCACGATGCAGCACATCTTCGAGACCCTCACTCCCGAAGCGCACGACGCCGTCTACGGCAACGGCGGGCGCCTCATCGCAGCCAACGGCAAAACCATCCTCCGCGATGGCCGTACCGGCGACGCCTTCGACAGCCCCGTCACCGTTGGCTACATGTACATCATCAAGCTGAACCACCTCGTGGACGACAAGATCCACGCTCGGTCGACCGGCCCGTACTCCATGATCACCCAGCAGCCACTCGGTGGTAAGGCGCAGTTCGGTGGCCAGCGGTTCGGTGAGATGGAGGTGTGGGCCCTTGAGGCGTATGGCGCGGCCTACGCCTTGCAGGAGCTGCTGACCATCAAGTCCGACGACGTGCTTGGCCGCGTCAAGGTCTATGAAGCCATCGTCAAGGGCGAGAACATCCCCGCCCCTGGCATCCCGGAGTCCTTCAAGGTGCTCATCAAGGAGATGCAGTCCCTCTGCATCAACGTCGAGGTCCTCTCCACCACCGGTGAAGAGATCGAGATGCGTGAGCTCGACGAGGACGTCTTCCGCACCGCCGAGGAGCTCGGCATCGACATCAGTCGTCCGGAACGAGGCAGCGACGAAGAAGATGCTCGTCGCGCCGCAGAAAGGCAGTACCGCTAGTGCTCGACGTCAACGATTTCGATCAGATCCGCATCGGTCTCGCGACCGCGGACTCGATGCGCAACTGGTCCAACGGCGAGGTGAAGAAGCCGGAGACCATCAACTACCGCACGCTGCGTCCCGAGAAGGACGGACTGTTCTGCGAGAAGATCTTCGGTCCAACCAAGGACTGGGAGTGCTACTGCGGCAAGTACAAGCGTGTGCGCTTCCGGGGCATCATCTGCGAGCGCTGCGGCGTCGAGGTCACCCGTTCAAAGGTCCGGCGCGAGCGCATGGGCCACATCGAGCTGGCGGCCCCGGTCGTGCACATCTGGTACCTCCGCGGTACCCGGTCGTGGCTGGCCTACCTGCTCATGGGCACGGCGGCCCGCGAAGAGCTGAAGGCCAAGCAGCTCGAGAAGGTCATCTACTTCGCCGCCAACCTGGTCACCTGGGTCGATGTCGAGAAGAGTGCCGAAGACCTGCCGAGCCTTGAGGCAGAGCTGGTCGAGGAGCTCGAGGAGATCAAGAAGCACTGCGAGGTCGAGGTCGACCGTCGCTTCAAGGCGCTCGAAGAGAAGATCGCCGGCCTCGAGGCCGGCGGCGCCAAGGACTCAGAGATCAAGGCCGCCCAGAAGCTCGCGGAGAAGGAGCTCACCTCGCTCCGCGACCGCTCAGAGCTCGAGCTCGACCTGGTCAAGCGCGCCTTCGACGAGTTCAAGGACCTGTTCCCCCGCAAGATCATCGATGACGAACTGCTGTGGCGAGAGCTGAAGGACCGCTACGGCGACTACTTCCGCGGCGGCATGGGCGCAGAGGTCATCGCTGACCTCATCGGCGAGATCGACTTCGATGACGAAGAGATCAAGCTGCGTGACGGCATCGAGAACGGCCAAAACGGCCGGCCACTGTCGGCCCAGCGCAAGCAGAAGGCCATCAAGCGGCTGAAGATCGTGACGGCGTTCAACCGCCGTCAGGAGAACGGCAACCGCATCAACGAGCCGCGGGGCATGATCCTCGACGCCGTCCCGGTCATCCCGCCCGACCTGCGCCCGATGGTCCAGCTCGAGGGTGGCCGCTTCGCCACCTCCGACCTCAACGACCTGTACCGCCGGGTCATCAACCGCAACAACCGCTTGAAGCGTCTGCTCGACCTCGGGGCTCCCGAGATCATCGTGAACAACGAGAAGCGCATGCTCCAAGAGGCCGTCGACGCGCTGTTCGACAACGGCCGTCGTGGCCGCCCGGTCACCGGTCCTGGCAACCGTCCGCTCAAGTCGCTGTCCGACATGTTGAAGGGCAAGCAGGGCCGGTTCCGCCAGAACCTGCTCGGCAAGCGCGTCGACTACTCGGGCCGTTCGGTCATCGTGGTCGGTCCGACGCTGAAGCTGCATCAGTGCGGGCTGCCCAAGCAGATGGCGCTCGAGCTGTTCAAGCCGTTCGTCATGAAGCGTCTCGTCGACGACGAGCTCGCTCAGAACATCAAGTCGGCCAAGCGCATGGTCGAGCGCCGCAAGGCCCAGGTGTGGGACGTCCTCGAGGATGTCATCAAGGAGCACCCGGTCCTGTTGAACCGTGCGCCGACGTTGCACCGCCTCGGCATCCAGGCCTTCGAGCCCCAGCTCATCGAGGGCAAGGCCATCCAGCTGCACCCGCTGGTGTGCACGGCGTTCAACGCCGACTTCGACGGCGACCAGATGGCTGTCCACCTGCCGTTGTCGACCGAGGCCCAGGCCGAGGCTCGCATCCTCATGCTGTCGACGAACAACATCCTGTCTCCCGCCACCGGCAAGCCCATCGTGGCGCCGACGTTGGACATGGTGTTCGGCGCGTACTACCTCACCAACGTCCGCGAGGGCGCAGTCGGCGAGGGACGCGTCTTCCGTCGCTTGCACGAGGTCGAGGCGGCCTACGAGCTGGGCGACACGCTCAGCCTGCAGGCCGAGATCGAGTTCCGACTCGATGAGGGCAAGCATGCAGACCTGGTCGCGACGCGCGACGCCGCCGGCAACCCGACGGCGTGGATCCCCACGACCTATGGCCGTCTGCTGCTCAACGAGGCGTTCCCGGCCTCCTTCGAGTACGTCAACGAGGTCGTCGGCAAGTCCCACCGCGCCGTCGGCACCATCATCGAGCAGATTGCCATCACGTACCGCAAGGGCGAGGTCGCGGAATGCCTCGACAGTGTCAAGGATCTCTGCTTCAAGTTTGCCGGACGGTCGGGGCTCACCCTGTCGATCAGCGACGTGCAGACACCTGTCGAGAAGCCGGAGATCATGGAGCGGCACGAAGCTGACGCCACCAAGATCGAGAGCCAGTACTCGAGGGGCATCATCACCGATGACGAGCGCAAGCAGCAGGAGGTGATGTTGTGGCAGAAGGCCAAGGCCGAGATCGAGGTCAAGCTCAACGCCCTGTTGGCCGCCGACAAGTGGAACCCGCTCGAGATGCTCTCGAAGTCGGGTGCCAGAGGTAACCCCAACCAGATCGCTCAGATCGCCGGCATGAAGGGCCTCGTGTCCAACCCACGTGGTGACTTCATCCCCCGTCCGATCAAGGCGAGCTTCCGTGAGGGCCTCTCGGTGCTCGAGTACTTCATCTCGACCCACGGCGCCCGTAAGGGTCTCGCGGACACGGCGCTTCGCACCGCCGACTCCGGCTACTTGACCCGTCGTCTCCACGACGTCGCCCAGGAGCTCATCATCCGCGAGGAGGACTGCGGCAGCACCCGCGGCATCCTCATCGACAACGTGGTGCCAGATGGACAGGCCACGACCGAGAAGAAGCAGAGCTACCTGGCGACGCGTCTCGACGGTCGGTGCTTGGCGACGGACATCACGTTGGCGGACGGCACCACGGTGTCGGCCGGCACCGAGATCGACCGCAACCTCCTCGATGTCCTCCGCGACGACCCCAACATCACCGAGATCCGAGCCCGCTCCGTTCTCACGTGCGACTCAGAGCACGGCGTCTGCGTCAAGTGCTACGGCCGCGCGCTCGGCACCAACCAGACGGTCGAGCTGGGTGAGGCTGTCGGCACCATCGCGGCACAGTCCATCGGCGAGCCCGGTACGCAGTTGACGATGCGGACGTTCCACACCGGTGGTGTGGCGACGGCCGGCGGTGACATCACCCACGGCCTGCCCCGAGTGGTCGAGCTGTTCGAGGCTCGTACGCCGAAGGGTCTTGCAGTCCTTGCTCGCAGCTCTGGCGTGGTGCGCATCACAGAAGAGGACAACCTCAAGCGGCTGGCCCTCGTGGCCGACGACGGCACCGAGGACGTGCACACGGTGTCCAACCGTGTCGCCCTCGCCGTCTCAGACGGCCAGGAGGTGGCCCCGGGCGACGTGCTCATCGCCGGCTCAAAGGACCCCAAGCAGGTTCTTGAGATCAACGGCATCCGCGCTTGCCAGGAGTACCTGGTCGACGAGGTGCAGCACGTCTACCGAGAGCAGGGCGTGTCCATCCACAACAAGCACATCGAGCTGATCGTGCGGCAGATGCTGAAGAAGGTCCTCGTCGCCGAGGCCGGCGATGCATCGTTCCTGCCGGGCGAACGGGTCGATGGTCGCAAGTT
>JAYUDU010000338.1:0-4495 GCA_043739605.1 Acidimicrobiales bacterium
TGCTCATCCGGGCATGCGCCCACGGGGATCCACGCAGTGAGAACGTCGGGCGTTCCTTGGATGAGGGGATGGTCTTGGTGGGCGGCCCTGCGAGCCACCCGCACCCGTCGAGAGCATCGAGGATGGCGCGGCGCACGTCGAGGACGTCGACTGCTGGAAGCAGCTCGCGGAAGAAGAGGTCGCGGTCCTCGTCGAGCTGGGCGAGGAGCTGGGCCACCGGCGCGTCGCCGGCTGCCTCTCGCAGGGGCAGGAATGTTGGCGCAGGCGCCTGGATGTTGCTCACGATGGCCCTCTCGTCCGACTCAACGGGCACGGCCCACTGGCTCGCCAAGTACAACTTCACCCAGACGGGACGGCCCGTCGTGAACGACATCCGCTTGACGTTCACCTTTAGGGACGGTCTCATCGCCGAGCAGAAGGACGTCTTCGACTTCGGTCTGTGGTCCCGTCAGGCGTTCGGACTGCTCGGCACGGTGCTCGGTCGGACTCCGATCCTGCCCGCCATCGTCCGTCGCAAAGCCGCCAAGTCTCTAGCCGACTTCCTCGTCGAACATCCATAGAAGAACAGGACGATGATCCAGTTCGAAGGATTCACCGATGCCCAGATCGAGCGGTTCCGCCACTGGCAGGCCGTCTCGTTCAGCGTCCCGCACATGCGCTGATCACTCGGCCCCTGGCGGCGCGGAGCTTCACTCTGCGGCGAGCGCGCTGTCGTCGATGTCCATCATCTTCGTCTGGCCGAGCAGGGCCATGGTGCGGCGAGTGTCTGCGTCGAAGCGGTCGAGGAGCCAGTCGACGCCCCGCTCGCCGGCGGCACCGAGGGCGTAGAGGTAGGGGCGGCCGATCATGCACGCGGTCGCGCCGAGGGCCCGCGCCGCCACCAGGTCGGCGCCCCTGCGGACTCCGCCGTCGATGAGCACCTCAAGGTCGTCACCGACAGCGTCACGTACCGCGGGGAGGAGCCGCAGCGGTGTGGGGCTGCGGTCGAGCTGACGACCACCGTGGTTGGAGAGCAGCACCGCGGGCAGGCCGACATTGACGGCTTGGCGGGCGTCGGCAACCGACTGGATGCCCTTGAGGATGATGGGCAGATCCGTGATCGACCGCAGCCAGGCCAGGTCGTCCCAGTTGAGGGTTGGGTCGAACTGATCGTTGATGAAGTCGGCGAGCGTCACCGCGGTCGAGCCATCCCGGGAGGCGTCATCGCTGATGTTGGCGAACGTGATGGGCTCGGCCCTGACGAAGGCAAGCGACCACGCCGGATGAAGCGCGCCATCGATGAGCGTGCCCGGCCCGATGCTGGGCGGGAGGGTGAACCCGCGACGAACGTCACGCTCGCGGCGCCCAAACACCGCCGTGTCGACGGTCACCATGAGGGCCTCGTAGCCGTGCTCCTCTGCCCTGCGCACCATCTCCTTCACCAGGCCGCGGTCGCGCCACACATAGATCTGGAACCAGCGGGGACCGCCCCCGACGGCATCGGCGGCGGCGGCGACGTCCTCGATGCTGCGGGTGGCGAGGGTGGACAGGCAGTACGGGATGCCGACCTTGGCGCCGGCCCGAGCGACGGCAAGCTCGCCTTGGGGGTGGGCGATGCGAGTGAAGCCAGTGGGTGCGAGCACCAGGGGAAGCGGGATGCGACGCCCGAGCAGCTCGACCGAAGTGTCGATCGCGGAAACGTCGGTGAGGACGCGCGGCTGCCAGCGGACCTGTCGGAACGCCGCAGCGTTTTCGTCCATCGTCAGCTCGTCCTCTGCGCCGCCGTCGATGTAGTCGAAGACACCGCCGGGAAGGCGGCGCTTCGCGATGCGCCGCAGGTCGTCGACGCCAGCACATCGCGACAGCCTCCGGGCGACCAGGTCGGTCTCGATGGGCCCGAACGTGACCACGGATCGCAGCGTTCGAAAGACGTTCACGCGATGTTGGCTAGCACACTTTCGAACATCACCAGGCTCCTCGTCATCGGCGGCGAGCCACCCCCGCTAGCGGTATTGTGCGATCCAACATGCACGATCAGCGAACGGCACCGACCCGCCTTCGTTGCGAGTACGCAGTCGACCCGTCGGGGATCGGCGAGCCGCGACCGCGGCCGGCCCGAGGTGGCTGCGGTGAACAACTGGGTCTACCTGCACATCCACCACGCGTGACTCCGAGCGCCGCCGACTCACCCCGTGAGCAGGTTCGCCATGGGGCCGAAGGCGGGGCGCGGACCCAACGACAGGTTACTTGTACTCGAAGAAGCCGCGGCCGGTCTTGCGGCCGAGAAGGCCGGCTTCGACCATGCGAGACAGCAGCGGGGGCGGTGCGTACAGCTGCTCCTTGAACTCTTCGTAGAGGCTGAAGGCGACAGCCTGGGTGGTGTCGAGGCCGATGAGGTCGGCGAGGGCGAGCGGACCCATCGGATGCGCGCATCCCTCCACCATGCCGGCGTCGATGTCCTCCCGACTGGCAAACCCCGACTCGAACATGCGGATGGCCGAGAGGATGTACGGAATCAGCAGTGCGTTCACTACGAAGCCGGCGCGGTCCTGGCTGCGGATCGGCCGTTTGCCAAGCTGGTCGACGGCGAATCCCTCGGCCCGAGCGATGGTCTCGTCGGAGGTGAGCAGGCTCGTCACCAGCTCAACCAGCTTCAGGACCGGCACCGGGTTGAAGAAGTGGATGCCGATGACCTGCGCCGGGCGCTGCGTCGCCATGGCCAACTTCATGATGGGGATCGACGACGTGTTCGACGCCAGCACCGCGTCCTCCGCGGCCACGAAGCGGTCGAGCTGGCGGAACACGTCGAGCTTGGCGCCCTCCGCCTCGACGACCGCCTCGACGACCAACTCGCGATCACTGAGCGCGGCGATGTCGGTCTCGAACGCGAGGTTCGCAAGGGCTGCGTCACGCGCTTCCTCGGAGAGCTTGCCGTTGCGGACTGCGCGATCGAGCGACCCGGTGAGCCGCGCCTGCCCGCGCTCTGCCGCCTCGACGGACGACTCGACGACCACCACGGACAACCCCTTGCGAGCACTCACCTCCGCGATGCCCGACCCCATGAGGCCACACCCGACGACTCCGACTCGCTCAAAGGTCATACCGGCCTCCGACCCGCGAGCGCGCAGAAAGGTTGCGCTCGTCAGGTCGCAACGAACGGGAGTGTCGCTGAAACCAGCCACCCACCGTCATCGGTCGGCCCGGCCTCGACAGCGCCGCCGACCAGCGCGGCCCGCTCGTACATCCCGATCAGCCCGACGCCAGCCCCGCCCCCGGGGCCGCGATCGCCGCGACCGTTCCCGATGCCCACGTGCAGCGCACCTCGTTCGACCGTGATGTCGATGCGCACGGCAGAGCGCGGTGCGTGTCGACCTGCGTTCGCGACTGCCTCTTGGACGATGCGAAGAGCCTGCAGGGAGACCACCGACGGGACGACGCCAAGGTCACATGACACGTCGGCTTCCATGTGGACGATGCCAGGGGGTGGCCCGCGCACGATGGCCATGAGTGAGGCGTTGTCCAGGCGTTCCTGCGGCAGCGCAACGAGCGTTGCGGCGGCGGTCGGCGACGCAGAAGGGCTCACGTCCGACGACCGAAGTGCTCCGAGCAGAGATCGGAGCTCATCGAGCGCGGCTCGCGACTCGCGCTCCATCCCGACCAAGACCGCAGCCGCGGCGGGCCGATCAGCCCCGAGCACCGCCTGGGCGGCCTGTGCCTGCACCACGATCGCGCTCATCCGATGGCCGACGACGTCGTGCAACTCCCGGGCGATGCGGAGACGCTCTCCCGCGGCCACGGTCACCACTTCGTCCTCCGCCTTGACCGCTCGCGCCCGAGAGCGACGGGCTCGTCGGCCGACCGTCACCAGATTGCTTTGCAGGAACATGGCGGCACAGAACGCTGCACCGCCGGCGCGGCCGTCGATGAGTTGCCGCCCGAGAAGCCCTCCCGCGCTGTCGATGAGCCGCGGCGCCTCGAGGATGACGCCAAGGCAGCACGTTGCAAGCAGCGCGTCTGCGATGCGATCGGTGCGATCGCCACCGTCAGCCGCGCCCGCAAAGAGCCGCGCCACCAGGACGACCACGACCCCTGCGCCGAGCGGTCCAGGCTCGACGCCGAACCCGAGGGAAACGACGACGCCCGCCGTAGCCAGCAGCGTCGCCGCTCGTCGCTGTCGCACCACGACGACGACGAGCCAGCCGAGCGACCAGATGGCTGCCGCGCCCGTGGTTCCGAACAGGAGCAGCGCCCAGAGGAGAGCCGGAAGCACTCCGGATGCCGCGACTCCCAGCGCATAGCCGAGAGAGTCCGCGGCGTTCTTAGACGTGTCTGGCGACCGTCGCTCGCCGTCCACCTGGAGGACCCAGCGCATCACCGGCACTGCTGCGATGTGCCCCACGACGCTCATTGCTCGCCCGCTCGCACCAGACCGGCCTCGTATGCCAACACGACGAGCTGTACGCGGTCGCGCTGTTCGAGCTTGCGAAGGCACTGACCAACGTGGGTCTTGACGGTC
>JAYUDU010000339.1:0-1598 GCA_043739605.1 Acidimicrobiales bacterium
GCGAAGCACGATCAACGAGCCGAACAGCACCAGCATCGCGCCGGCAACGAGCGCGGCGGCGACCAGCCAGCGACGCTGACGGTGCGGAGAGGAGACCCCATCGGGGGCGGCGCCGGGCGGTGCCGCGCTCGTTGGTCGGAGCGGCTCGTCGGGGGCGACCTGGGCTCCCGGCTGCGGCTCGGATGACAGGTCGAACTCCGCCGAGGGCGGAGCGGCCCGCTGTGACGGCACGTCGTAGATGGCGCCGCTGGCGTCGTCCACAGGCTCCACGTCCACCTCCAACGGCGCAGAACGCAGGCCGATCCCACGCGCTGCTCGTTCTCGCGTCAGGATACCCGGCGATGATCCACACGAGCCCCATCCCCGACGTCGTCTTGCCGGTAGAGGCCCTCACCCCCTACACGATGCGACGCGCCGCAGAGCTGGCCGACAAGGCAGCCTTCATCGATGGCGTCAGCGGCGACATCCTCACCTACGGGCAGCTCGACGACGGCATCCGCAGGTTGGCCGGCGGCCTCATCGCTCGGGGACTCGGTCATGGCGACGTGCTGGCGATCATGGCGCCCAACTGCCCCGAGTACGCCATCGTCTTCCACGGCGTTGCCTTCGCCGGTGGAATCGTCACCACCATCAACCCGACGTACACAGAGCGGGAGGTGCACCACCAGCTCAACGATGCAGGGGCTGTGCGCCTCGTCACCATCCCGGCGTTCCTCGACATCGCCCGGGCCGCCGCCGCGGGAACCAAGGTCAGCGAGATCATCGTCATCGGCGGGGCTGAGGGCGTGCTGGCGCTCACCGACCTCTATGGCGCGCCGCTCGCAGAGCAACAGCCCGTCGACCTCGGCGACACCGTCGTGATGCCGTACTCGTCGGGCACGACCGGGTTGTCGAAGGGCGTCGAGCTGACCCACGCCAACCTCACCGCCAACATCGCCCAGTGCGAGGCCGTCATCTCCATGGACGAGAACGACTCGTTCGTCGCGGTGCTGCCGTTCTTCCACATCTACGGCATGCAGGTACTGATGAACGCTGGCCTCGCAGCCGGCTGCACCATCGTCACCATGCCCAGATTCGACCTCAAGCAGTTCCTTGAGCTGCACCAGACGCATGGCCTCACGCGGGCGTTCGTCGCCCCGCCCATGGTCGTCGCCCTCGCCAAGCAGCCGATGATCGACGACTACGACCTTTCCTCCCTGCGACTCATCTTCTCTGGCGCGGCCCCGATGTCTGCGGAGCTCGCCAACGAGTGCGGCGCCCGCCTCGGGTGCGAGGTGGTGCAGGGCTACGGCATGACGGAGCTGTCGCCGGTCAGCCATGCCACGCCCACCGGCGGTTTCAAGCCCGGCTCATGCGGGGTCACCGTGCCCAACACGTTGCTGCGCATCGTCGACCCCGCCACCGGCGAATCGCTCGGACTCGACCTCGACGGCGAGGTGTGGGTAAAGGGTCCCCAGGTGATGAAGGGCTACCTCAACAACGCCGCAGCCACGGCCTCAACGATCGACACCGAGGGGTGGTTGCACACGGGCGACGTCGGCCACGTCGATGCCGACGGCCACCTCTACGTCGTCGATCGCGACAACATGGGCAAGTTC
>JAYUDU010000340.1:0-4490 GCA_043739605.1 Acidimicrobiales bacterium
TCATCGCCGACGTCTGACGGGTGCTGGTCGACGCGAACCTCCTCATCTACGCCGTCGATGCGTCGAGCCCCTTCCACGCGCCTGCCGCGCTGTGGTGGGAAGGCGCACTCAACGGCCCGCGCCGGGTGGCCCTCCCGTGGCAGACGATTGGGGCGTTCCTCCGCATCACCACGCATCCCCGCATCAGCGAAACGCCGCTCTCGGCAGACGAGGCCTGGCAGTACATCGAGGAGTGGCTCGCCTCTGGACCGGTGTGGGTGCCCCCTGCGACCGAACGGACTGCCGGCGCATACCGAGCACTCGCCGCCCAGGTCCCCATCGTTGGCAACCTGGTCACGGACGCGCAGCTTGCCGCCCTCGCGGTCGAGCACGGCCTCGTCGTGCACAGTGCCGACGCCGACTTCAGCCGATTCCCCGGCGTCGCCTGGTTCAATCCGCTCCGTCCGTGATGCTACGTTTGTGGCATGAGTCGCACACGCATCAGCACGACGGTTGATGCCGACCTCTTGCTGGCCTGTCGCGCTGCGACTGGAACGACCGATGCGGTGATGATGGATCGTGCGCTCCACGCGCTGCTCGCGTCCCATCGGGCTGTCGAGATCGACGCCGCGTATGCCGTCGCTTACCGCGCCGCACCCCTCGACACGCCCGACGTGTGGGGAGACCTGGCATCGTTCGGGGTGGGCCTGGCGAGAGCCAGAGGCCGCCAGGACCGGGAACGATGAGCACCCCTCGCCGCGGCGAGATGTGGTGGTGCGAGAACCCCGACGCCGGACGACGTCCATGCGTCGTGCTCACCAGGGACAGTGCCATCCCCGGCCTGCGAAGAACACTCGTCGCCCTCGCCACCACAACCGTCCGCGGGCTGCTCAGCGAAGTGCGCCTCGAGCCGGGCGAGGATCCGGTGACCCAGCCGTGCGTCCTCAATCTCGACACGCCGGAGATGGTGCCGCTTGGTCTGCTGGTCGAGCGGCTCGGACGCCTCAGCGACGACAAGATGCGCGAGGTGTGCGAGGCCCTTCGCGTCGCCGTGGACTGCTGAGCTGCCCCCCCGGGACGGCGCGACCTAACCCAACCCGCTCGACCCCTGGACCCGTCGGTCGAGCAGGGTCACAGTTTCGGCGGGGAGGTCGTCGCGTGCCGGCTCCAGCTCTGCGAGGCGGTGGCGCTGCGTCGTCAGGGCGCGGTGCATCAGCGCCACCGTCACGTCGTGCGATCGGGTGCGAACGACCTCGATGGCGTCACCTGCCGCGACCGGGCCAGGTTCCACCACTCGGAGGTACGCGCCGGGCTTCGCGCGGTCGTTGAAGCGCGCCACCCAGCCCTGCTCGCCAAGCCATCCCTGGAACGTGCCGCACGGGATGCGGGGTGCAGAGACCTCCAGCACGAGCCGCGCGCCGACCTGCCACCGCTCGCCGATCCGAGCCTGGTTCACGTCGATGCCGCTGGTCGTGAGGTTCTCGCCAAACGCGCCGTCGACGAGGGGGTGGCCCAGCTCGGCCGCCCACGCGTCGAGGTCCTCTCTGGCGTAGGCGTACACCGCCGCATCCGGGCCACCGTGGTGCTTCACGTCGAAGACGCGGTCGCCGGCCAGACCAACCTCACCGGTGCCCTTGGGTCCCGGGAGGTGCACATCCACGGGGCCATCGGCCGGTCGCTTGTCGATGCCGGTGGTGCCAGTGGGCTTCCACGGGTTCTCTCGGGGCACGCCCACGTTCACCGACAGCACGATCGCCATGACGCAGTCCTACTCCTGTTCCGTGGCCGGCGGACCCAGGAGCGGTAGGCGCGCCGACACAGAGGGGTGGCGACCCGGGGATGTGCGCGAGGGTAGGGGGATGATTCGCAACCTTCGTCGAGCGCTCGTCGCGCTGTCCGCCATGGGGCTCATGGCTGCGGCGCTGCGCCTGCGTGGCGCCGGAGGCACGCCTCCCCAACAGGGCGGATGGCGCGAGCTGTCCGGTCCTGACCTGCGATGAGCCGACCGTATTTGCCTGTGGGGTCTCCTCGATGTTCGTTCCTCACATCCGCTCGACCCCGGCCGGCGGGCCGATCTGCCACGAGCCGGCATCGCGCCTGATGCGCGTCGCCGTCGTCGGCATGGGGGCGACCGGAGCCCGGACAGCTCGTCAGCTGGTGACGGGCTCCGCAGAGGTGGAGGAGTGCCTCTGCTTCGACGTGGACGCGACACGCGCCGCAGAGGTGGCTGCGTCGCTCGGGCCGCTGGCGCGGGCGTGCGATGTCGATGACCTGCCGTCCCATCTCAGCTCGCTCGACGTCGTGGTGCTCGCCTGCCCGAAGGGCCATGCGGACCTCGCATGGATGATCGTCGCCGAAGGTGCACACGTGGTCTCGATCGCAGACGACCTGCATCAGGTCGAGGCCCTGCTCGCCCTTGACGGTCCGGCACGCCAGGCGGGCGTGCACGTCGTGGTGGGCGCAGGCTTCAGCCCCGGGCTGTCGTGCCTCCTCGCCGTGCACGCCGCGTCGCTCTTCGACGAGGTGACGGAGATCCACGTGGCGCGGGCCGGCACCGGCGGCCCCGCCTGCGCGCGGTCGCATCACGCCGCGCTCGCGGGCGAGAGCTGTGACTGGCGCGACGGCGACTGGGTTCGCCAACCCGGTGGCGCCGGCCGTCAGCTCGTGTTCTTCCCCTCGCCGGTCGATGGCCTCGACTGCTACCGGGGAGGGATGCCCGACGCAGTCCTCCTGCGGCCGGCGTTCCCCAACGTCGAGCGCATCGCCGTCGCGATGGCAGCCACCCGCAGAGATCGCCTCACATCCCGGCTGCCGATGCTTCGCAACCCCCACGCCGAAGGACTGGATGGGGCCGCGCGCGTGGAGGTGCGCGGGCGAAGAGCCCCCGGCGTCGACGGGCTCCGTCAGCACGACACGGTCGTCTACGGCGCCCTCGATCGACCCGCCGTCGCGGCCGGCGCGGTGGCGGCGGTCGCGGCACTCTGGGCTACCACCGGCCAGTTGGCCCGGGCGGGTGCGGCCGGGCTCGGCGTGATGGTCCCGCAGCCGGTGCCGTTCCTGTCCGAGCTGGCACAACGCGGCGTCACCGCGGCGGTCTTCGAAGGCACGCTCAGCTAGACAATTGCCGGAGACGTCAACCGTCTCCCGATCCGGGGCGCCGACGGAGGCGTTCACTGACGTAACGCTGCCGTCATGCTTCGTTCCCACAAGCGACGCCGGAGATGGCTACGGTCCGAACGATGCTGGTCAAGGTCGGTTGCGAGTTCGGCTACAGCGCGACGTTCCCCGTCGCCGCGGTCACCCAGGTTGAGCCCCGCCCGGATGGCCCGCATCGCGTCATCTCGGCGACGTGGGGAACAAGCCCCGACGTCGATGTGCGTACCTACACAGACCTGTTCGGCAACCCGTGTCGGCGGTTCACCATCGCGCCCGGCGCCTTCCGGATGCGGTACGACGCGCTGACCGAGGTCGCCGACTGGGCAGATGAGACGCACCTCGATCTGGCCGAGGTGCCACCAGACCGTCTGCCTGACGAGTGCCTCGTGTTCACGCTGCCGTCTCGCTACTGCCCGAGCGACGAGCTCGCCGACACGGCATGGCAGCTGTTCGGCGCCCTCACTCCGGGGTGGCGACGCGTGCAGTCCATTGCCGACTTCGTCAACGGACACCTCGCCTTCCGATACGGGGCCTCCACCCCGCTCACCACTGGCGCAGACGCCTACCGCAATGGCGAGGGGGTCTGTCGAGACTTCGCCCACCTCTTCGTCACATTCTGCCGGGCGCTGACCATCCCCACGCGGTACGTGTTCGGCTATCTGCCCGACATCGACGTCGAACCGACCGACGCCCCGATGGACTTTGCGGCGTGGACCGAGGTGTATCTC
This sequence comes from Acidimicrobiales bacterium, assembly GCA_043739605.1. Lineage (GTDB taxonomy): Bacteria > Actinomycetota > Acidimicrobiia > Acidimicrobiales > JAUJNH01 > JAYUDU01. The sequence goes on from JAYUDU010000340.1 coordinate 3,864, forward strand.
GGCGGCCGGTGGTGGACCTTCGATCCTCGCAACAACCGGCCGCGCACGGGTCGCGTGCTGATCGGTCGGGGCCGGGATGCCCTCGACGTCGCGATGGTCACCACCTACGGCGCCCCCGTCCTCGACGACATGGTCGTGTGGGCCGAACGTGTGCTCGATGAATAGCGTCGTCAACAGCTACATCACCTGCGCTGCCGGGCGAGCATGAGCCCCACGACGCTGCTCGACCCCGACGCGTTTGCCCACATCGCGCCGATCGATCACGGCGGCCTCGTGTGGCGTGACGTGCGCCGCTGCACCTACCTGCTGCATCAGCAGTTCCACTACGAGTACGGGTCGCCCGCCCGCAACCTGCATCAGCGTCTCCACGTGATGCCGAGCGACCGCTTCGGGGAGCAGGTCGTGGTGCGCCAGCGGGTCGAGGTCACCGGCGGCGATGGGGTCGACATCCGCCATCTCGGCGACCGCTTCGACAACCACGTCGTTGAGGTCGACGTCCGCAGGGTGCCCGACGCCATCACGTTCGATGCATGGGCGGTCATCGAACGCCGGGCCGGCCGCGGCGCGCCCCGACCGAGCGCGGAGGTCGCATGGCTCTCGCACCCGATGCTGCGGCGACCGACCGGT
>JAYUDU010000341.1:0-4489 GCA_043739605.1 Acidimicrobiales bacterium
CGGCCAGCGCGCCGAGCAGCGTGTACGCCTCCATGATCGGCTGGGAAGGCCCGCCCAGTGGGGGCAGCTGCCAGAAGTGGTCCATCACCCAGATGTCGCTCCAACCTCCGGCGTCGGCCGCTTCTGCCATGGCAACGACGCTGTCGAACATCGTCGCAGGCGTCACGCCGGGGAAGGAGAAGTTCGGCAACTGGAGGGCGTGATTGGCCATGGATCGACCGTAGCGGGATCGCCCCTTGCTCGTCGTCCCGTTCGCCCGTACCGTCTCGCCCCAGTGGCGGGAACTCAGGTGGCTTCGGCCAAGGTGCGGTTGGTGGATGTGGCGCGGGCGGCGTCGGTGTCGGTGTCGGCTGCGAGCGTGGCCCTCTGCGGCAAACCGGGTGTTGCCGTCGCAACTCGGGCGCGCGTGCTGCGCGCCGCGAAGGATCTCGGGTACGTGCGGGACGCGGCCGCGGCTGGGCTTCGCTCCGGTCGTTCCGGGCTTGTCGGCCTCGTCGCCCCAACGCTCGCGCATCCGCTGGTCGATCCGCTGGTGGTAGCGGGCCCCGCGCTCGGCATGCTCTTCGCGGTCGCCGGGCCTGACGACGTGCAGGCGCTCATCGACAGAGCCGTCGACGCGCTGGTCCTCGTCGAGGCGGCGCGTGGCGTCACGGCGTGGGTGCGCACCGGCAGGCCGCTGGTCTGCGTCGCCGTCGAGTGCGCCCCGAGGACGAGCGTCCGACTGCATGCACACGCGACCGCGGCCGACGTGCTGGCCGCACTGGCGGCGTCCTTCGCCACTGCGTGAGAGCCCGCCGATGCTCGTTCCTCGCATCCGCTCGGCCGTGGCCGACGGGCCTGGAATAGAGTTCTCGGCCCATGCAGCCCTTCCGCTTCGGCATCCAGCTCAACGGGGCGGAGTCCGGCCCCGCGTGGCGTGATCTTGCCCGCAAGATCGAGAGCCTCGGGTACTCCACGCTGTTCGTGCCAGATCACTTCGGCGACCAGTGGGCACCGACCGTGGCGCTCTCTCTCGCCGCCGCCGCGACCGACACCTTGAAGGTCGGGGCGCTCGTCTACGACAACGACTACCGCCATCCCGTCGTGCTGGCCAAGGAGATGGCCACCCTCGATCTCGCGACCGGCGGCGACCGCGTGGAGATCGGCCTCGGCGCCGGCTGGATGAAGAGCGACTACGACGAGGCAGGGATGACCTACGACGAGCCCATCGTCAGGGTGAAGCGCTTCGAGGAGGGCGTGACGATCATCCAGGCCCTCGTCAACGACGGCAGCTGCACGTTCGCAGGCGAGCACTACTCCATCACCGGTGGCCAAGGCGTGCCCCGGCCGGCGACGGTCGGCGGGCCCAAGTGGTGCATCGGCGGCGGCGGCAAGCGGGTGCTCAGCTTCGCCGCGCAGCACGCAGACATCATCGGCGTCAATGCCAACCTCAAGGCTGGCTACGTCGGGCCAGAGGTCGCGGCGACCACCACCGCGCAGCGTTTCGACGAGCGCATCGGCTGGATCAAGGAGGCGGCGGGCGACCGATTCGACAGCCTCGAGCTGCAGATCCTCACCTTCGCCTGTTCCATCACCGACGACCGCATGGCCTTCGCCGAGATGATCGCGCCGATGTTCGGGGTCGACCCGGCCGGCGCGCTAGAGATGCCGATGGCGTTGGTCGGGACGGAGACCGAGATCGAAGAGACGCTGCTCGCTCGTCGCGAGCGGTACGGGTTCAGCTACTACGTGCTGCACGAGGCCGAGATCGACACGTTCGCACCGATCGTGGCGCGTCTCACCGGCAAGTAGGGCCGGGCCGTGCGGGGCCGGCGCATCGGCGTCTTCGGGGGCACGTTCGACCCCGTCCACGTCGGTCACCTCGTCGCCGCGGTCAACGCCCGACACGCCCTCGACCTCGACGTCGTGCTGTTGGTGGTCGCCTCCGTGCCGTGGCAAAAGGAGGGATCGCGTCCCCTCACCTCCGCCGCCGATCGTCTCGCGGTGGTGCGAGCCGCGGTGGGCGATGTCGATGGCGTCGAGGCGAGTGATGTAGAGCTTCGGCGCGGCGGACCCAGCTACACCGCGGACACGCTGGTCACGCTCGCCGTGGCCGAGCCTGACGCCGAACTCTTCGTTGTCCTCGGAGCAGACGCCGCGGCCGGACTCGACACCTGGGAGCGAGTCGACGAGGTGCGCCGCGCCGCACGGCTGGTCGTCGTGACCAGGCCTGGCAGCCCCGTCCCACATCTCGGTTCGTGGGCGTTCGATGTCGTCGAGGTGCCGGGACTGGAGGTGTCGAGCACCGACCTGCGGGAGCGGGTCGGAGATGGCCGGCCGCTCGACTACCTCGTGCCTGCGGGCGCCATGGACGAGATCCGGCGGCGCGGGTTGTATGGCTCGGTTGGGGGTGGATGAGGGGTGCGTGCACGTGGTGGACTCCGTCGCTACGATTGGGTTGCAGATGCTCCATCCCGTCAGGACCGCAACTCGATGACGGCGCAACGTCTCGTCGCGGGCGGCACCGCCGAGTGATCGTCCGGCCCGTGAGCTGCGCCTCGACCCGTGTGGAGTCGGAGCTGGCGCCGGGCCAGCGTGTGCCGAGCAGGGTCGCCGGCGCGCATCCAGATGGTGAACGCACGGCCGCATCGGCCATGATGTGGCGCGGTTCGTTGTGCTTCCCGTCGGGTCGTTCGCTCGTCGACCCACGCTCGTCGACCCTGCTCGCCGAGCACCCCCGAACCACGATGGAAGGACCCTGTACCCGTTGCTGACCCAGCTTGCCCCCACCCCCACCTCCTCCGAAGCCGCCGATGAGCTCGACACGTTCGAGATCTGTGGCATCGCGGCGCGCGCCGCGGCCGAGAAGAAGGGCGACCACCCCATCGTCCTCGACGTCGGCGAGCTCGTCGGCATCGTCGACGCCTTCGTCATCGTATCTGCGTCAAACACGCGGCTGGTGGCGACGATCGTCGAGGAGATCGAAGAGCAGGTGAAGATCCTCACCGGTCTGTCGCCTCGTATGATCGAGGGCCTTCGGGACGCGCAGTGGGTGCTCATGGACTACGGGATGTTCATCGTCCACGTGTTCCTCGAAGAGGCTCGCGAGTTCTATGACCTCGAGCGCCTCTGGAAGGACGCCCCCCGCCCCGCCTGGGAGTAGCCGCCGGCTACTCGATCGGCGCCCCGATCAGCGCGGACAGCTCGAGGACGATGCGGGCCGGCGCGCCCTCCGCGCTGAGCAGCTCCTCGGTCGGACCTGCGGCGGTCACAGGCGGGCTCGGAGCATGGGGCGACCACACCACGACGACCTCGACCGGCGCCGCTCGCAACAGGTCGTGGGCCAGACCGTCGGGATTCCCGTCCGCGTGCAGCTCCGCCTGCCGTGAGTGCCAGATGGCACCGTCGACCCGGTCGCCAGCGATCGTTGCCGCCTGCAACCTCGAAGCCCACACTCGCGTACAGGCGTAGTGCGCAGGGCCGGTGGCGACGAGTTGTCGACGCTGGATCCCGAGGCGGGCGAGTGGGCTGTCGCGGAGGTCGGCCAGCCGCAGAGGTTGGGTCGGGCGCATTGGCGTGAGCCCGAGTGCGGCGAGCGTTGCCCGGTAGATGGTCGGGACGGGTCCAGTCGTCTCGTGCAAGGCAGATTCGAGGAGCGCAACCGGTCGCGTCGCGCCGAGGTACATGTGGTCGACCTCGGGGAGCGGCGCAAATCGGCTGTCGCCGAGGCCGGGAACCAGGTCGGTCGCCGGCCGGCCGAGGCTGGCGCCGCGCCACCAGATCTCCTCGGAAGTGAGCGTGTGGGTGCGGAGACGGCGGATGAGGATCGCGCTCGGCGGCGTGACCGGACACGAGGCCACGCCGCACGGTGCCCCCGGGTTCACCCGGCCGCCGCTCCACCGTCGGTGAGGTTGCGCGCGATGCGTTCGAGCGTCGGCCAGTCCGCCGTCTCGACCAGGCCGGTCGGTGGCCGTTCGATCCATGGATTCTCGATCGCAAACCACCGCCAGATCGCCCACCCCGACAGGCCGGCGGTGCGGAGTGCTCGGATCACCTGCCCAACCGGTTCGATCGGTTCGTAGTCGGCGTCGAACTGGAACGACGGGATGAGCACCGTGCCGGCGTGATCGACGGTGGTGAGCGTGCCGAGGTCGCGGCGCCGCGCGACCCACTGCCGGGCACTGGCATCGGTCACGCCACGGGCCTCGGCGAGCAGGGCGTAGGTGACGGACCGAGACGTCGTGACCAGCGTGGCCCGTGCGTTGTGCACCAGCCGCGCCGCCTCTACCCCGACCCGGTCGAGGAGCGGCACAGCAGGCGGCGAATCGACGAGCCCGAGCAGAGACATGCACGGATCGTAGCAGTTAGCATCCACTCACACGATCCGTGGGTCGAGCCCATCGCCCGTCGCGACCACGGCCGCCGTCTACGCAACCGGGGGCTGCCCTCACCCTCCGACGGAGAGCGGCGCCACCTGGTTCAAGCTCAGCTTCTGGGCTTGGCTACCGCG
>JAYUDU010000342.1:0-1595 GCA_043739605.1 Acidimicrobiales bacterium
AGTCGGCGCCACCACGCTCCGGCCCGCGCTCGCCCGAGGCCGTGTCGGAAGAGCACCTCGAGGTGGGTGTCGTCGGCGTCGAACTGGCGGTTGTACAGCGCCTGGTCGTCGTTGGGATCGGCGCCGCCGGCGAGGAGCGCGGTCGCGAGCGGAACCTGCTGCGCGTGAGGCGGCTGGCGTGCGATGCCCAGCTCGCCGTGACCGAACGCGCCGGTCAGCGCGGTGAACGGCGATGTCATGCCGTGCCAGAGGTAGCCAGCGTCAGGATCTGCTCCGGCGCGGAGAAGAGCGTCCACCGTTGCGACGACGGCATCGGCAGTCATATCGGGATCGTGCCTCGCATAGGCCAGGTAAAGCAACGGCTCCCACCGCATCGGGCCTGCCAGTGCGGACGCCGCATTCGGGCTCTTCTCGATGTGCATATTGACCGCATCAACGTCAGCGCACGCCGCGGCGACGCAGATGTTGAGCGACGGGAGATCGAGGTGCGCGGCGAGCAGTTCGGCGGCGAGGCGAAACCGTTGCGGGTCGTCGTCGTTGCCATAGTTGAGGCAGGCGAGGCGGAGGAACCGATCAACAGGCTCTGCCTCGTCGCCAACCGCGGCGGCGTCGGCTTCGGGGAACCTCGTCCACGTCGTGATCACCGCGACGTGCGCTCGCAGCGCCGGCCAGCTGGTGAAGCCGTGCCGTCTCGCGACGACGAGCTGTGCGCCCGATAGGGCCAACGACGCCGCGGCGCGTGGCGAGGAATGGAACGCTGTGACCAGGGCCACGGCGGCGGGATCACCGGCTCTGACCGAACGAAGGAACTCCTTCGCCTGGGTCTTCAGCTGATCGATGTCCGGCGCATCTGGCAACGGGATCGTCGTGGTGGACGGGACAGGGGTGGTCGACATGGCGACCTCCTTTCACATGCCTGCGTCCGCTGGTTCAGGCGAAAGGAGGTGGGCCTTCGCTGAGGTGTGCACAGGTGAGCTCTGCTCTTCCCGCGGACGGGGGGCGACCTGCATCGCCACCGGCATCCTAGGTTGGGCTCCCGTGGAAGGCGAGTGCTCTGCAGGGCCGACGAGCGCCAGCGGGACGGCCGAGTGCTTTGGCTGCGGGGACGACAACGCCATCGGTCTCGGGCTGCGGTGGCTGCCGATCGATCGCACGCCGGTGGAGGGAAGGGGCTCGCCGACGCTCAGGGCAGAGTTCCGTCCCCGACCAGAGCATCGCGGCGCACCGGGCATCCTCCACGGCGGGCTCGCGGCCGCCGCGCTCGACGAGACCCTCGCCGCACTGTCACATGCGCTCGACGCGCGGGCCACCGTCACCGCCACGCTCGAGCTCAAGTTCCGCAAGCACGTCCCCCTCGACGGCTCCGTGCTGATCGTCGAGAGCTGGCGCGACCGCGCTCACCACCGCACCAGAGACCGCGTCAGCGGACGCATGCTCCTGCCCGATGGCACCGTCGCCGTCGAGGCGAAGGGGCTCTTCATCGACGTCGGCCCTGCCGAGATCCAACGATGAGGGGCGTCCAACGATGAGCTGGGACGACATGGGAGGCGGCACCGACGCGGGCCGCGGCGCGGACCCCCGCGGCTTCGACCCCG
>JAYUDU010000343.1:0-4486 GCA_043739605.1 Acidimicrobiales bacterium
GCAGGCGCTGGCCGACGCGCTCGGTTCAGGCGGCCCTGACCTGGCCGGCGGCGGCGACGCTCCTGCGGGCATGGAGCACGACGACACCGGTCATGCCGACGGCAAACGCGCCGCTGATCTCCATGAGCGCTGCGGTCCAGGAGAATGCGCCGACTCCGCTGCCGGGGTAGGGCTCGCTGAGCGCACTCCAACGGGGGAGGAGGTGGGCGGCGATGTACCCGATCGCCAGCGCCGGGCCCGCAACCGCCGCCACCAGCGCCGCGAAGCGATGCCGGGCGAACACCAGCGCCATCACGCCGACGGCCGGCACGGTCGCGCCGCTGCCGACCCAGAACAGGGCACGGTTCGACGACCACGTGTCTCGGGTGAGGTGGTCGATCGTATGGATCACCATGCCGAACGCGAAGTATGCGGTGGCGATTCGCAGCCAGCGGTCGGTTGTCGTGGACGCGGTGGTCATGTCGACTCCTCGATCTCGGCGTCTAGATAGATCGCTCTAATCGCCACCGTAGCTAGGGTTTGAGCATGACGCCAGCGACAACTCCGGCGACCCCGACGCGCGAGCGGCTCATCGAGGCAGGTGCCGGGCTGTTCCAGCGTCGGGGCTACGTGGGTACCGGGGTGAAGCAGATCGTGGCAGAGGCCGGAGCGCCGTTCAGCTCGCTCTACCACTTCTTCCCCGGCGGCAAAGAGGAGCTCGGTGCAGAGATCATCCGATGGTCCGGGGCGCTCTACGGACAGCTCGTCGGCGTGATCTTCGACCCGGCGCCGGACGTCGTCACCGCAGTCCAGTGGTTCTTCGCTGGCGCAGCACAGACGCTGATCGGCTCGGGCTATGCCGACGCCTGCCCCATAGCCACGGTCGCCCTCGAGGTGGCGAGCACGAGCGAGATCCTCCGCATCGCGACCGACGACGTCTTCACCAGCTGGCTCGTCATCGTCGCTGAACGCTTTGAGGGTGCAGGGATCGAGCCGGCCACGGCCCGCGAGCTTGCGATGGCCACCGTGGCCCTGTTGGAGGGCGCGTTCGTGTTGTCACGAGCCGCCCGGAGCGTCGAGCCCATGCACGTCTGCGGCGCCGCCTGCGCCACCCTCGTCCGCGCCGCGCTGCCCGCCGAGGTGTGAAGCGCTGACCGCCGGCCCTAGCCGCGCAAACCCATGACCCTCGCCAGGCCCCGATCGATCTCCTCGACGGTCGTCGCGGGGACAGCGCCGATTCGCTGCTTCCACAACATCCGGTCGATGGTGATGACCTGGGTCACGTTCACAACGCTGTCGACGACCAGGCCGCCGACGCCCTCCTCTAACAGCACGTTCCCAGGAAGGTGCGCACGCTCGACGTTTGACGTGAGCGCGACGACCACGACGCTCCCAGCCGGCGGACCGCCCCGAACTCTGGTGGCGCTGTGAGCCGTATGGAGGGTCAGAGCGGTACCAGAAGGCTACGGCTGCGGCCGCGCCGGCAACACCATCGACATCGATGGGCCCGGGACGGCGACCGGCGCAGTGAGTCACGCGATCAACGAGTTCGAGGAGAGCGAGCCGTCAGGTCTCGTAGAAGACGCGGTCGACGACCATGCGGGCGCGGCGGGTGACGTGGCGATAGTGCTCGCGGAGGTCGCTGCCGGTGGTGCCGAGCGACCTGGCGAGGCGGGCGAGCTGGTCGGCTTGGGTGGGGATGGCGTCGCCGGCCCGTCCCCGCACGAGGAACAGGCGATTCCTCGTCGACTCGCAGAAGCGCCAGGAGTCGCCGAGCAGCTCGGCATCTGGCGCCGCCAGCACGCTGCGGTCGACCAGGTCGGCGAGGGCATGCAGGGTCGAGGTCCCCCGTACCCCATGTGCAAGCTGGAGCAGCTGCACCGTCCACTCCACATCCGACAGGGATCCGCGTCCAAGCTTCAGGTGGAACAAGGGGTCCTCGCCCGCGGGGATTCGCTCGCGCTCGACGCGTGCCTTCATCTTCCTCACCTCCCGCTCCGCGTCAGGGCCGAACGGCCGGTCCCACACCCACGGGTCCAAGATCGACCGGTAGAGCTCGCCGACGACGCGGTCGCCGGCGCACACTCGCGCCCGCACCGCGGCCTGGCGCTCCCACGTCTGCGCCCAACGTCCGAGGTACGAGCCGAGCGCGTCGAGCGACGTGGCCAGCCGGCCTGCCTTGCCTTCGGGGCGCAGCGCCAGATCGACCTCCCACACCTGCTGGGCAGGGGTCGCACCGTTGAGGATCCGTTGGAAGCGGCCGACGGCGTCCTCGGCCGCCTTCGCCGCCAGCGCACCGCGCTCGTCGTGCACGACGATGACATCGAGGTCGGACGCGAAGCCGATCTCTCGTCCGCCGAGTCGGCCGAGCGCGACCACCGCCATCGGCATCGGAGGCGCCGCGGCCGCCAGCGCGGCCTCGATGATGGCGTCGCCGAGGTTCGACATCGCCGAGCCGACGGTGACGCCAGCGGGGAGGGTGCCGCACAGGTCGGCGGCGGCGATTCGCCACATCTCGCCGCGCCGAAGTCGCTGCAGCGCCGCCGAGCGCTCGTCAGCCGTCCGGATGCTCGCCGCATCGGTGGCGGCAGCGACGATCGACTCTCGCGACCGCGGCACCAGGATCGCGTCGTCTGCGAGCCAGCTCATCACGTCTGGCATCCGCTCCGCGGTGGCGGTGAGCAGCCGACTGGTGCCGACGATCTGACACAGCCGGCGCGCCGCTTCGGGCGACTCCCTGAACGTCGAGGTGAGGCGGGCACTGCGGTGCGGTCCGCTGGCCAGCTGTCGAAGGCCGAGGAGGCCGAGGTCGGGGTCGGGTGATTCGGACAGCCATTCCAACAGGAGCGGGAGCATCGAACCCAACAGGCGGCTGCTCCTGCGGAGGCCTGCGGTCAACTCCTGCACCGCCGCCCTGGTCCGTTCTGCGTCGATGAAACCCAGGGCGGCGAGCTGGGTGGCAAGGACATCCGGGGCCAGAGCGCCGCCCGCGCTGGACGAGAACGCTTCGAGCAGGGGTCGGTAGAAGAGTCGCTCGTGGATGGTCCGCGCCGCGGTCTGGTGACGGATCAGATCGGCGTCGAACCGGGCAAGCGCTCCGCCGGAACGGTCGTCGCGGTAGCCAAGCGATCGAGCCAGGCGCATGCGCTCGGGCTCGCCCACTGGCACCGCGTGGACCTGTGCCTCCTCGACGAGCTGGAGGCGATGTTCGACCATCCGAAGGAACGCGTACGCGTCCCCCAACGCGTCGGCGTCGGAGGCCGCCACGTAACCGCCATCGACCAGCTCAACGAGGGCGTCGAGTGTTGCGGCCGTCCGGAGCCGCTCGTCTCCCCGGCCGTGCACCATCTGCAACAGCTGGATGGAGAACTCGATGTCTCGGATGCCGCCGCGTCCACGCTTGATCTCCCGGGTCGCGAGACCCTTCCGCGCGACCTCGGCCTCGGCTCGCGCCTTCATGGAGCGCACGTAGCGAAGCTCCTCTGCGCCAAACGGTCGACCCCAGACCCGTTGGGCGGCGGCCGCGACCCAGGCCTCCGCCAGCGCCACCGGCCCGGTCACGACCCTGGCCTTCAGGAGGGCCTGGAACTCCCAAGGATCGGCCCACCGATCCCAGTAGGCTTCGTAGCTGGCCAGGCTGCGAGTCAGCGGGCCGTGGCGTCCCTCGGGTCGGAGGTCGGCGTCGAGGCGAAAGCACGACCGTCCGATCTCAAGCAGGCGCCGAGCCCCCTGCGCACTTCCACCGACGAACAGCAGGTCGACGTCCGATGCGTAGTTGAGCTCCCGGGCACCGGCCTTGCCCATCGCCACGACGACCAGCTCGTCGGTCGTTCCCGCCAGCATCGCGCTCCAGCCGACGACGTCGTCCGCGAGGGTCGCCAGTGCATGCCCGGTCGCCGCGAGGTCATCGATGCCCGTCAGGTCGCGGGCGGCGATGCGGGCAAGCTCCAGCCGCTTCCACCGGGCCAGGCCCCAGGCGTCACGGGCAAAGGACGCCGCCAGGGGGCGGGCGTCGAGGTCGGCCAACACGTCGAGGGCGCGGTCGTCGGTGCTGATGACCCTGCCGATCGACGCCGATGCGCCGGCCACCACCGTCACCACGCGTCGCAGCCGCGCATCGTCTCGCAGACGGTTGAGGGCCCCCGGCGATCGGTCGCCCAGTTGCGTCATCGCGGCCCGTGCGGCGGCGGGCGACGCGGCCCGCTCGACGTCCTCGGCCAACGCGTCCACGGCGCCATGTTGGCGGTCGGGAGGAGGCACGTGCGGAATCGCTTGCACATCGCCCGATGCCTGTGCATACTACTCAGTATGAGTAGAAGCACGTGGGGGATGCGAACCGACCGTTACGAGCTGGCGATGCTCGCGGCCGCTCATCGCGATGGCCTGGCGGACCGGGGCGCGGTGTTCGAGCTGTTCACTCGCCGGTTGCCCGTCGGGCGACGCTTCGGCATTCTGGCGGGACTCGGTCGCTTCCTTGAGGTGCTCCCCGAGGTGCGGTTCGACGCAG
>JAYUDU010000344.1:0-11078 GCA_043739605.1 Acidimicrobiales bacterium
CGACCCGCCGAAGGTCGCCCAGAGCTGATGGGCATCACCAAGGCGTCGCTGTCGACCGACTCGTGGCTGTCGGCGGCCTCCTTCCAGGAGACCACCCGCGTCCTGACGGAGGCGGCGATCGAGGGCAAGTCCGACAGCCTGATCGGGTTGAAGGAGAACATCATCATCGGCAAGCTGATCCCTGCCGGTTCCGGTATGGCGAAGTACCACGACATCGCCATCGAGGCGCCCGACTACAAGCCTCTTGAGGGCTGGTCATCGGCGGACGGCGACGACAATGCCGACGACAAGGACATCGACGACTGGTTGAAGTCCATCGGGTCCAACGCCCCGGTCCAGACCCCAGCAGAGGCGGCGCTGGCCGCCGAGTGGCTGCCCGCGCCGTCGTCCGTCGCGGTCATCGAAGGCGAACCACCGACGAGCTGATCGCCTGATCATCTGCGACTGCGCCCCTGCCGTTTGGCGGGGGCGCAGTCGCGCCCTGGCGAAACAATCCTGCGGGCTGTGTCAACCGAACGGAGGGCTCGAAGGGTGTTGATGACATGAACGCAGGAGCGGTGGCGCCGCCGGGCTTCGAAGAGGCGTTCCGAGCGCTGTACCCGCGGGCGCTTGGCGTTGCCCGTCGAATCCTCGGCGACGCCGCGCTGGCGGAGGACGTCACTGCGGAAGCGTGGGTGCGCACGTTCGTCAGGTGGCGGCGGGTGCGGGACCTGCCCCATCGCGATGGCTGGGTGCTGCGGGTGACCACCAACCTCGCCCTCGACGCCGCCCGCAACCGGGCTCGGCCGGCCCGAGCGGTGGCGACGCGTGCCCCGGCGGAGGAGGCAGACGTCGTCGCCATGCGGGCCGCGCTCGTTGCCGCGTTGGCGTCGCTGCCTCGCCGCCAGCGCGATGCGATCGCGCTGCGGTTCCTTGGCGATCTCAGCGAGGCGGACACCGCACTCGCCATGGGCGTCAGCGCCGGCGCCGTCAAGACCCACGTCCACAGGGGCATCGCTTCGCTGCGCGAGCGGTTCGGCCCGACTCTTGAGGAGACCTTCGATGTCCACATCTGACCCCACCCCAGACCCCACTCCGACCCTCGGCCTCGACGCGGTGCTCGATGCGGTGGTGCGCACCGGCGCTCGCCGCCGCACCGCTCGGCGCGTCCGTCTCGCCGGCGCCGGCGTTGGCGTGCTGGCCGTCGTCTCGATTGGTGCAGCCGTCGCGTTGCCCATCGGCGGTCGGCGGACGGCCCAGGAGATCGCGGCTCCGGTGACCACCACGACCACCGGCCCCGCCGCTTCGACCACCACGGGCGCTCCGCCCGTCGTGGTGGGCCCGCGACTCTCTCCGAACTTCGTGCAGCGCCTCATTCACTCCCTCAACGAACAGGACTTCCTCAGGCGGGTCAAGGCGGAGGCGCTCAACGAGGTCACGCCCTACGGGCTTCCAGAGGCGAGCCGCCGCGTGGGTGGCGTCGCTTTCGACACCTTCGCCGTCAGCGGGTCGGAGTCGGCCGCCGGTGGCGCAACGCCATCGACGATGGCCGCAGCCTCTCCGCAGGCAGGAGGGGTGAAGTCGCCGCCGCCGTCGGCGCCGCCCAGCGGGGGGACGGCCCGTCAGGGCGGGACGGACTCGTCGAGCCAGGCATCGACGGGCGCTGTAGCGCCAGCTGTGTCGGGCACCAACAACCAGGAGGTAGGCGTCGATGAGCCAGACGTCACGAAGACGGACGGCCACCTGCTCGTGCGGGTGCGGGGTTCGCAGGTGTCCGTCGTCGTCCTCGGCACGGGGGCGCCGACCGCGGGTGGCACGCTTGGCCTGCCAGCGAACACCTACGCAACCGACGCGCTGCTGACCGGCACCCGCGCCGTCGTGATGGGCCAGGTCAGCGACGGCCGCTCGAGTCAGGGCCAGCTCGTCGTCATCGAGCTGGCCGATCCGGCCCATCCTCGGCTTGTTGCCACCCGTCCGCTCGGGGGGACGATCGTGTCCAGCCGCCTCGTGGCCGGCACGGTGGAGCTGGTGACCGCATCGCGACCGAGCATCGAGTTCGCCTACCCCGACGGGACGCCGACGGGTGAGGGGGCGGCGTTGACCGAGAACAAGCGGCGCGTGCAGGCGTCCAAGATCTCCGACTGGCTCGACCCGGCGACGGGCTGCACGTCTGCGTTCCACACCGACACGCCGAGCGGGCTGGCCGTGCTGGGTGTCCGAACGTTCGACCCGGCGACGGCGACCCTCGGTGCCGGCGAGTGCATCGTCAGCGCGGCCGAGACCGTCTACTCAACGCCCGACCACCTGTACGTGGCGACAGCGCAGTTCGATGCCGCCGCGGCGCAGTCCACAACGGTCCAGACGACCATCCCCGGGCCATCGCGCGGACCACGGGCGACCAGCTCCCCCATGCCCGTCCCGGACGCGGTCACGTCGATCCACCGGTTCGACCTGCCGAAGGGGGGCGCATCTGCGGTCGCCTACCGAGGCTCGGGCAGCGTCGCCGGTCGCGTCCTGAACCAGTACTCGCTCTCCGAACAAGCAGATCTGCTTCGGGTGGCGAGCACTCGTCAGTCGAGCTCGTCGGGCGACCAGACAGGTGTGCCGGCGACCGACGCACAGGTCGCAGTCATGCGACTGGATGCCCGCGACCTCGTCACGGTCGGCCGCCTCAAGGGCCTCGGCAAAGGGGAGCGGATCACCGGTGTCCGCTTCGTTGGCGACCTTGGCTATGTGGTAACGGCGGCCGACAGCGCTCGGCCGAACCAGTTCTGCGACCCGTTGTTCGTCGTCGATCTGACCGACCCCACCAAGCCCGCGGCCCGGGGCGCGCTGGAGATCCCCGGGGTGACATCGTACCTGCACCCGGTCACCGCGGCCACTGTGCTGGGCGTCGGTGTCGACGCCCCCAAGGGTCAGTCGGCGCGGTGCCAGCGGTCGGCTCCACAGGTCAGCGTGTTCGACGTCTCCAACCCCGACGCTCCCAAGCTCGCCAGCAGGGTCAACCTGGAGCTCGGCTCATCGGCTGCCACCGCCGACCCCCACGCCTTCCTCTACTGGGCGCCCACCAGCCTCGTGGCGATCCCGCTGCAGACCAGTACCTTCAGCGGCGCCGTCGTCATGCGGGTCACCGGCACCACCATCAACGAGGTCCGGCGCATCTCGTTGCCCAAGGTCACCGAGCAAGGCAAAGGCAACCAAGGCGGCCCGGCGTACGCCTACCAGCCCGTTGTCGACAGGCTGTACGTCGTCGGCTCGCAACTGCTCGCCGTCGCCGACACCGGCGTCGGTGCGTTCGACCTCACCACGTTGGCGTCTCTCGGCTACACAGCATTCGATCCGGGGACCACGACCGGTCCCCGCTGAAGGTCACGCGGCGGCGGCGCCGGTGAGTGCTTCGCTGCGCTCCCACAGGTGGGTCGCCTGCTCCGCGCTGCGGGCGGCGTCGCTCGGCTGTACCTCGGCGACGGGACCGAAGTTTCCGACGATCCGCTTCTGGAAGTAGCCGCCAGACTGGGCTTCGATCCCCACCTCCATCGCGCAGTAGAGGGAAGCGTGGGCGCCCGTCTTCGGGGAGATCTCGAACGGCTTGGCGATCATGATCCCGACCTTCATGATGCCGCCGAGATCGTCGCCGCCACCGAAGCCAGAGCGAACGCCGCCAGGGTGCACCGAGAACGCCGTGACACCCGTGCCCTCCAGCCGTTTCGCGAGCTGCTTGGCGTGCTGGATGTTGGCCAGCTTCGACTCGCCATAGACGGCCATGGCGGAGTAGCCGCTCGGGGTGGCACCCGGTGCCGCGGCGTCGAGGTCGACCCGGTTGGCGGCGCGGTGGCCGATCGACGCCACGTTCACGATGCGGGCCGGAGCGCTGGCCTTGAGCCGGTCGAGGAGGAGGTTGGTGAGGAGGAACGGGGCGAGGTGGTTGGCGCCGAGGGTGAGCTCGAAGCCGTCCTTGGTCGCTCGCCGGTCGCCGATGATGGCGCCGGCGTTGTTCACGAGGACGTGGATCTCGGGGAGCGTGGCGAGCATCTCATCGGCGGCGGCGCGCACTGAGGCGAGCGACGAGAGATCGAGGAGGACAAGCCCGACGCTGCTGACGCCGGTCCGGTCCTTGATGGCCTTGACGGCGGCCGCGCCCTTCGCAGCGTCCCGGGCCGTGATCGTGACCGCCGCCCCAGCCTTGGCAAGCCCGATCGCCGTCTCGAGCCCGATCCCCGAGTTGGCGCCTGTCACCACGCACGTCTTGCCGGTCATGTCCATCGTCGCCATGCCCGCACCCTACGGCGTGGCGGAGGACGGTCGATGCGCTCGAGAAGAGCGATGTGCCGGTGACGCACATCGCCTGGTCTGGGTGCCGGTCGGCAGCTGAGCTCGGGCTACCCCAGCAGCGCGGCGAGTGCCGGGGGATCGAGGTCCAGCACCTCGGGGACGCGGTCGATGGGAACGAGCAGCGCTGGCGGCGTAGCGGTGAGGTCGAGCCGGAGCGCAGTGCCGGGCTTCCCGATGCGAAGGCCGGCGGTGATGTCGTTCGGGATCAAGCCTGCGGCGCCGAGATGCCGGGAGATCCTTGTTCGCAGGCGTTTGCGCACGTCGTTCATCTCGTAGGGACGACGACGCTCGGTCACCCACGAGTCGCCCACCCGTCGCAGCGCTGCGGTCGTGCCGTCGCACGGGACCGCGAGCGTGACCGGCTCGGCCACCGCGACGGGCCCGATCAGAGGATGCGGAGGGGCAGCTTGCGGGGTCCGCGGACCTGGCCGCCAGACCACGTGACCGCGTCTGGGTCGGCCAGCTCGAAGCGGGGAAACCGCTCGAGGAAGACCTCAAGGGCGAGCCGCAGCTCGAGGCGAGCGAGGTTCGACCCCGCGCAACGATGGATGCCGAGGCCGAACGCCGCGTGACGGTTTTCGGCCCGGTCGATGATGACCTCGTCAGCACGGTCGAAGAACGCGGGGTCGCGGTTGGCGGACGGGAAGGGCAGCAGCACCCAGTCGTTGGCCTTCATCGGGCAACCCATGATGTCTGTGTCGTCCACCACGAGGCGCGCCATCGTCACGGGCGCGTACGCCCGCAGGAGCTCCTCCATGGCGACGGGCAGCAGCTCTGGCTCAGCGACGAGGCGCTCAAGGTCGGCTGGCGTGGAGGCAAGGTGGAAGAGCGAGGCTCCGATGGCCGACCACGTCGTGTCGATGCCGGCGATGAGCAGCAGCGCGATGGTGCCGCCGACGTGCTCTGGCGCCAGCTTCTCGCCGCCGATCTCGGCGTTCAGCAGGTACGTGGTGAGGTCGTCGCGGGGGTTCGCGACGTGGTCGTCGATCTGCGCCGAGAGGTAGGTGTCGAGGAGGCCGAAGTTCTCGATGCGCGTCTCGATCGGCAGGTCGACGGTCTCGATGGCGTTCTTCACGAACATGCGGAACTGGTCGCCATCCTCGGGAGGGAAGCCGAGCATGTGGGCGATGATGCGGACGGGGATGTGCTGGGCGTACGCCAGCGCGGCGTCGACGATGGGCTCGCCGTCGGCCATGGCCGCTTCGGCCTCGTCGAGCAGCTCGTGGCAGTACGCGCGGGCGACGGCCTCGAGCGGCGCCATCGCCTTGGGCGAGAACGCCGGCAGCAGGAGGCGTCGGGCCTCGTGGTGGAACGGCGGGTCGGAGGAGATCGGGGGAGCGATGCCGATGGGGCGGGGCTCGATGGGTCGGCCTTCGCTGACGATGATCGACTGCGAGGTGAAGTGGTCGGTGTCGTAGGCGATGGCCGCGATGTCTTCATGCGTGGTCGGCAGCCACACGCCGCCGTAGCGGGGAGAGTGGGCGATCGGGCAGCTGCTGGTGCGGACCTCGTCCCAGATGGGGAACGGGTCTGCGGCCCACTGCGGGTCGGTGTGGTCGAAGTCGTTGTGCCAGTCGGTGACGGGTGGATGGGCGTCGATCGTGGTGTCGGTCGTTTGGGTGTCAGTCATCGACTCAGGCCCCTTCGATGGTGATGGCGTACTCGGGGCAGTTGGCGACGGCGAGCCGCGCCTTGTCTTCGAGGCCGGCGGGCACAGCGCCGTCGCCGAGCGTTGAAGCGTAGCCCTCGTCGTCGACGTCGAACAGCTCAGGTGCCAACGAATAGCACCGGTTGTGTCCCTGGCACTTCTCTGAGTCGACGATGATCCGCACGCTTCCCTCGCTCTGTTCCTCGCTGGTCTGACCCGACAGACTGTACGCGCCCGATCGTGGTTGGCCTGCCGCATGGGTCGGCCGTGGGATCCTGCGCCCGTGGGAACGAGCTTGCTTCGCCGTTCGATGGTGCCGCGCGGGGCCAACGAGACGCACCGCGTCTCGACGCCGCTCGAGCTGCTCGTCGATCTGACGTTCGTCGTCGCGGTCGCGCAGGTCGCTGCGAGCTTGCACCACGGCCTCTCCGAAGGCCACGTGGCGCACTCGGTCGTGGGATTCGTCTCGACATTCTTCGCGATCTGGTGGGCGTGGATGAACTTCACCTGGTTCGCCTCCGCGTACGACACCGACGACGTGCCGTACCGACTCGCGACGCTGGTGCAGATGGCCGGCGTGCTCGTCCTGGCAGCCGGTGTGCCGAGAGCCTTCGAACACAACGACTTCGCCGTCATCACGCTCGGCTACGTCGTCATGCGCGTTGCGCTCGTCGCGCAGTGGGCGAGAGCATCGAGGGCACCGGCCAGTCGGTCGGTCGGCCGCCGCTACGCGCTCGCCATCGTGATCTGCCAGCTCGGCTGGGTCGCCCGTCTCGCGCTGCCGGCGACCGCCGCGTCGGCGGCGTTCGCGGTGCTCGTGGCCGCCGAGGTCGCGGTGCCGATCTGGGCCGAACGTGGCGGACGTACCGCATGGCACCCCGGCCACATCGCCGAGCGCTACGGCGCGTTCACGATCATCGTCCTCGGCGAGTCGATCCTGTCCGCGACGGTCGCGATCCAAGACGGCATCGATGCGGGCGAGGGAGTCGTCGAGCTGGTTCTCATCGCGATCGGCGGTCTGCTCATCGTGTTCTCGATGTGGTGGATCGCGTTCGATCGGCCGGAGGAGCTGACGCCGGGCGTGGGAGATGGTGGCGCGAGCGCACTGCAGGCGTTCGCGTGGGGCTATGGCCACATCGTCGTCTTCGCGGCGGCCGCTGCGGTGGGGGCGGGCATCACGGTCGCCGCCGACGACGCCACGGGCTCGGTAGCGCTTGGTCGTCAAGGCGTCGCACTTTCGACCGCGGCGCCCGTCGCGCTGTTCCTCCTCGCCCAGTGGGTGCTCCACATGCGCAAGGGGCCGCACATCGTCCGGCTCGCGCCGCTCGTCGCCGTCATCGCGGTGGTCGGAGCGACCCGTCTGCCGCACGCCGTGCTGGCCATCGGCTGCATCACCGCCAGCCTGGTCGCGGCCATCGTGCTGGTAGAGGGGCGAGCGGGCGCCCGAGCCTGACGGGTCCGCTGGGGTCGTTGTGGCGCGGAAGGGCGCCGCGGCGTGGAATCTGGTCGACCTCCTGATGCGCCAACCTGTGATCAACGCCGCGGCCGTCGCCGCGCACCTCGGAGTGGCGTCGCAAAACGCGTACCGGACCATGCGATCCCTCCTTGAGGCCGGCGTCGTGGTCGCATCCAACGACCACGTCCGTGGCGTCGGGTGGCGCGCCCCCGAGGTGCTCACCGCGCTCGACCAGTTCGCCGCCCGGTCGGGGCGCCGCACGGTCGTCGGCTGTTGAGTTGCCTCAAGGCTCCGGCATCCGTATGCTTCTCGCCCCGTGTGGCTGCGCTCGTGCGCGTGCCACAACTCGTCGGGTCCCGCCTTGGGGGCCGCCTCACTTTGTCGGGTCCATTGGCCCCGGTCGCAACCTGCGAGCAGTTCCGCTCGCCACGGAGAAGGACACACGTGCCCACCATCGAGCAGCTGATCCGCAAGGGTCGCCAGGACAAGCCAGCCAAGACCAAGACGCCGGCCCTCCAAGGGTCGCCGCAGCGTCGTGGCGTGTGCGTGCGCGTGTTCACCCAGACGCCGAAGAAGCCCAACTCTGCCCTTCGCAAGGTCGCTCGTGTGCGCCTGTCCTCCGGCATCGAGGTCGGCGCCTACATCCCCGGTGAGGGACACAACCTGCAGGAGCACTCCATCGTGCTCGTGCGCGGTGGCCGTGTGAAGGACCTTCCCGGTTATCGCTACAAGATCGTCCGGGGTGCGCTCGACGCCTCCGGTGTCAAGAACCGCAAGCAAGCCCGTAGCCGCTACGGCGTGAAGAAGAGCTGAGAACATGCCGCGCAAGGGTCCCGCCCCCCGTCGAGAGCTGATGCCCGACCCGGTCTACAAGTCGGTGCTGGTCACTCAGCTCGTCAACAAGGTCCTGTCCCGGGGCAAGAAGACGGTCGCAGAGAAGATCGTGTACGACGCGCTCGAGATCGTCAAAGAGAAGTCTGAGGGCGATCCGCTGGCCGTCCTGAAGCGGGCCATGGAGAACACCAAGCCGGCCCTTGAGGTCAAGAGCCGCCGCGTCGGCGGTGCCACGTACCAGGTGCCCGTTGAGGTTCGTCCCCGCCGTGCCACCACCCTCTGCATCCGTTGGCTCGTCGGCTACTCCCGTCAGCGCCGCGAGAAGAGCATGGCCATTCGCCTCGCCAACGAGCTCCTCGATGCCAGCAACGGCATCGGCGCCGCGGTGAAGCGTCGTGAGGACATGCACAAGATGGCAGAGTCCAACAAGGCCTTCGCTCACTACCGCTGGTAGTCCCCAACGGGCTTCGGCCCACATCCCCCGGCGTGCTTTGCGTCGGGGACCCGCACCTTTCCAACCGATCCACCCCCCGCCCGCACCGAAGCGAGAAGAGAGTTTCTGGCCATGGCCGACCGCACCGATATCCTGCAGCGCACCCGAAACATCGGGATCATGGCGCACATCGACGCTGGCAAGACCACGACGACGGAGCGCATCCTCTTCTACACCGGCAAGAGCTACAAGATCGGTGAGGTCCACGACGGCGCTGCCACCATGGATTGGATGGTCCAGGAGCAAGAGCGCGGCATCACCATCACGTCTGCCGCGACCACGTGCGAGTGGGACGACCACATCATCAACATCATCGACACGCCTGGGCACGTTGACTTCACCATCGAGGTCGAGCGCTCGCTCCGCGTGCTGGACGGCGCCGTCGCCGTGTACGACTCCGTCGCGGGCGTCGAGCCGCAGACCGAGACGGTGTGGCGCCAGGCCGACAAGTACGGCGTCCCGCGCATGTGCTTCGTCAACAAGATGGACCGCACCGGCGCGAACTTCTTCCGCACGGTCGAGATGATCGAAGACCGGCTTGGCGCCACGCCGGCGGTGGTGCAGCTGCCGATCGGATCGGAGGGCGACTTCAAGGGCGTCATCGACCTCGTCCAGATGAAGGCGCTCACGTGGCCCGTCGAGGCTGTCAAGGGCGAGCGCTACGAGATCGAGGAGATCCCCGCCGACCTGCTCGACGAGGCCAAGGTCTGGCGCGCCAAGCTCCTCGACGTCGTGACGATGGTCGACGATGCCCTCATGGAGAAGTACCTGGCCGACGAGGAGATCTCCGTGGCCGAGCTCAAGGCGGCCCTTCGCAAGGGCACCCTCGCTGGCACCTTCACTCCGGTCCTCACCGGCTCTGCGTTCAAGAACAAGGGCGTGCAGCCCATGCTCGACGCCGTCATCGACTACCTCCCGTCGCCGCTCGACATCCCACCGGCCATCGGTCACGACATGAAGAACCCAGAGCTCCAGATCGAACGCAAGGTCTCAGACGATGAGCCGTTCGCCGCGCTGGCCTTCAAGGTCATGACCGACAAGCACATGGGCAAGCTCACGTACTTGCGTGTGTACTCGGGCCGCCTCGACAAGGGATCCGGCGTCCTCAACGCTACCAAGGACAAGAAGGAGCGGGTCGGTCGCATCCTCCAGATGCACGCCAACAAGCAGGAGGACCGCGATGTCGCTCTCACCGGTGACATCGTCGCGGTGTCCGGCATGCAGACCACCCGCACCGGCGACACCCTGTGCGACGACAAGCAGCCGATCATTCTTGAAGCCATGGACTTTCCGGCGCCCGTCATCTCTGTCGCCGTCGAGCCCAAGTCCAAGGACGCGCAGGACAAGCTGTCAAAGGCGCTTGGCAACCTCGCTGACGAGGACCCGTCGTTCAAGGCCTACACCGACGAGGAGACCGGCCAGACCATCATCGGTGGCCAAGGCGAGCTCCACCTTGAGATCATCGTCGACCGCCTCAAGCGTGAGTTCAGCGTCGACTGCAACACCGGCAAGCCCCAGGTCGCCTACCGCGAGACGATCACCGCCGAAGCGGAGAACGACACCCGCTACGTCCGCCAGACCGGCGGCAAGGGCCAGTACGGCCACGTACGCATCATCATCGAGCCCACCGGGCCCGGCGGCGGCTACGAGTTCGTCGACAAGATCACCGGCGGCATCATCCCGCGTGAGTACATCCAGCCGGTCAACGCCGGCATCCAGGATGCGATGGCCGCGGGGTGCGTGGCCGGCTACCCCGTCGTCGACGTGCGCGCCTCGCTCATCTTCGGTTCGTACCACGACGTCGACTCCTCGGAGATGGCGTTCAAGATCGCCGGTTCCATGTGCTTCAAGGAAGCCATGCGCAAAGCCAAGCCGGTGCTCCTCGAGCCGATCATGATGGTCAACGTCTCCACGCCTGAGGACTACCTCGGCGATGTCATCGGCAACCTGTCGTCCCGACGTGGCAAGGTCGAGGGCATGGAGGCGGTCGGCAACTACCAGCAGGTGAAGGCCCAGGTGCCGCTGGCCGAGATGTTCGGCTACACCACCGACCTCCGCTCGATGAGCCAGGGCCGTGCGTCCTCGGTCATGCAGTTCCACAGCTACCAACAGGTCCCCGAGGCGATTGCCAAGGAGATCGTCCTCAAGGTGCAGGGCTCGGCTTCCTAGCCGCCTGCATCAGACACCTCACTCTCACAACCACCCTTTCGAAGAACAGACACACAGGAGCAACCTCCAATGGCGAAGCAGAAGTTCGAGCGTACGAAGCCGCATGTGAACATCGGGACGATGGGTCATGTGGATCATGGGAAGACGACGTTGACGGCGGCGATCAC
>JAYUDU010000345.1:0-4473 GCA_043739605.1 Acidimicrobiales bacterium
CGGCCGAACCGCTGCAGCGTGCGCGCCCGGGCCAGCTGCGCCAGGTCTTCGAGACGGTCGGCGGCGGCTGGCGACAGCAGCGCCGGCAGGTCGGAGGCGTGGAGCCCGCCAAGCGGCCGCCGCAACAGCGCGTCGACCTCGGCTGCGGTCGTGGTGTCCACGCACGCGCGGAGCGCCGCGAGATCGGTGCCGAGGACGTCGGCCGCGGCGGTTCCGGGCGGCACCTCGGCCGAGCGCGACAGCAGCGCGACTGGTGAGGACGGTGTCATCGCTGAACTGGCACCACGTACGTGGACGATGTCGACGTTCGTCGACGCACGCCGAATGCCGCGGTGGAACTGGCACCACCTACGTAGACGATGCGCACGTTCGTGGTGCCAGAACTGCGTCGGCTCAGCCAGCTCATCCGAGGAACCCGGTGAGGGGCGACGAGGCGCGCGCGAGGGGGGAGCGGCCGGCGAGGCCGGAGAGGTAGCCGAGACGGCCGCCCTCGGTGGCGAGCCGGAACGCACGGGCCATGGCTGGGGGGTTGGCAGCGGTGCCGATGGCGGTGTTGACGAGCACTGCGTCGGCACCAAGCTCCATCGCCTCGGCGGCGTGGGACGGCGCACCGAGGCCAGCGTCGACGACCACCGGGATGCCCGACGCTTCGATGATCAGCTCGAGCGCGGCCTTGGTGCGGAGGCCCTGGTTCGAGCCGATCCAGCTGCCGAGCGGCATGACGGTGGCGCAGCCGACCTCCTCAAGGCGGCGGCACAGCAGGGGATCCGCCGGGCAGTACGGCAGCACGGTGAAGCCGTCGGCGACGAGGCGCTCTGAGGCCCGCAGGGTGTCGATGGGGTCGGGGAGGAGATGCCGTGGGTCGGGGGTGACCTCGACCTTCACCCACGGCGGGGCCCCGCCCGAGCGGGCCAGCTTCGCGAGGCGCACCGCCTCGTCGGCATCCACCGCGCCCGAGGTGTTGACGAGCAAGAGAACCCCGTCAGGGATCGCGTCCAGCACGTCACCCTGGCCGGCGGTGCTGAGATCGATCCGGCGCAGGGCGACGGTCACGATCTCGGCCTGGGCCTCCACGATCGCGGCGGCGAGGCTGTCGTTGGATGGGAACTTGCCGGTGCCCAGCAGCAGGCGTGAGCCGAAGCTGCGACCGGCGATGACGAGCGGGTCCGACACGCCCAGAACCCTACGTCTCGCTCGTCGCCGCCCGATCGAGGCGCTTCATCGCCTCGCGCTGGGACAGCGGCGACAGCACGTCGGCGTGGTCGCGGACGAACGCCGAGACCTCGACAGGGAACGTCGTGGTGGCGTCGCGGAGGGCCCAGCCGATCGCCTTGCGCGTGAAGAACCACGGGTCGCCGGCGTGGAGCAGGCAGAACCGGAACAGCCGGTCGAGATCGGCGTCCGCTCGCCGGCCGAGCTGGTGGATGATCGCAACCCGACGTACCCAACCGTCCTGGTCGACCACCCATCGCTCCATCGCCAGGTCCACCTCGGGCAGCCGGCGCCCGAGCTGGTTGACGACCTTGGCGAGGGCATCGGTCGTGTCCCACCACGCACCCCGGACCACGAGGGCGCGGAGCGCGTCGAGATGCGACGCATCGAGCGAGCGCACGTGGCGGTCGAGGAGGTCGGCGGCGGTGTAGGAGTGCTCGCGCTCGCGGCGGCCGGCCAGGGCGATCGCCGCTTCGATCACGGTCGCCGGATCGGGCGAGGTGCCGAGCGCCCGGACGATCGGCATCGTCGCAGCCCGGCGGGCCGGCGTCGCGATGCCAAGGTAGGGGGCGACGTCCTTCATGTAGCTGCGCATGGCGACAGCGGCCTCGGGATCGGCGAGCGGCACCAGCGCCGCGGCGAGCCGCGCCGCGAGCGCGTCGGCTGGGGTGGCCACCGCGCCATCCTCTACCTTCCTGAGGGTGAGCACCCGCAAGTTGATCATCACCGCGCTGCTCTGCGGCGTGGCGATCCTCGTCGCAGGGATGCTCTTCCTCCTCGGCACCAACAAGCAGCCGAACGTCAGCCCGGGCGACCTCCCGACGACCACGACGAGCGTCACCCTCGTCCGCTGAGCGAGCGGCCGGCCACGCCCGGTCCGGTTGGTCCTGTGGCCGCCGTAGGATCGCCGCCATGGCAGAGCGGTTCGACGTGGTGATCATCGGTGGCGGCCCTGGCGGCTACGCCGCGGCGCTGTACGGCGCGGCCGCCGGGCTCAACGTCGCCATGGTGGAGAAGGACAAGGTCGGCGGAACGTGCCTCAACCGGGGCTGCATCCCGGCCAAGGAGTATCTTGAGACGGCTGCTGTGTTTCGGACCATCCAGCATGCGTCCACCTTCGGCATCAACGTCGACGCGCCGACCATCGACTTCGGCGTCGCCCAGCAGCGCAAGCAGAAGGTCGTCGACCAGCTCGTCGGCGGTCTCTCTGGCCTGTTGAAGAAGCGCAAGGTCAAGGTCGTCAACGGCTTCGGCTCGCTCGAGGCGCCCGGCACGGTCGCGATCGACGATGGCACCGTCCTTGAGGCCGACGCCGTCATCCTCGCCGCGGGCTCCGTTCCCCGCACCCTCCCCGGCTTCGACGTCGACGGCATCTACGTGCACACCTCCGACGAGGTGCTGTCGTGGACGGCGCTGCCCAAGCGGATCGCCGTCGTCGGCGGCGGCGTCATCGGCTGCGAGTTCGCGTCCGCACTCCTGGACCTCGGCTGCGAGGTCACCATCCTCGAGTTCCTCCCCGTCCTCATGCCGCCCGTCGACAAGGACATCCGCGAGGTCGTCGTCAAGCAGCTGACCAAGCGGGGCATCACGGCCATCACCGAAGCCAAGGTCACCGGCCACACGCCGACGGGCGCGGGCACCGCCACCGCCGTCGCGTACACGGACAAGACCGGCGCCCAGCAGACGATCGAGGTCGATGCCATCGTCATGTCGGTGGGTCGCCGGCCGTTCGCCGACAACCTCGTCGGCCCAGCTGCCGGCGTCGAGATCGATGAGCGTGGCTTCGTGAAGGTCGACGGGACGATGCGCACCTCGGTCCAGGGGGTGTGGGCTGTCGGCGACATCGTCAACACCCCTCAGCTCGCCCACGTCGGGTTCGCTGAGGCCATCATTGCCATCAAGGACATCCTCGGTGAGGATGCCATTCCCATGGACTACGACAAGGTTCCGTGGTGCATCTATTCTCATCCTGAGGCGGCCTACGCCGGTCTCACCGAAGAAGATGCCCGCAAGCGCGGCTATGACATCGTCGTCGAGAAGTTGAAGTTCGTCGGCAACGGCCGAGCGATCATCGTGGGTGAGACCGACGGATTGGTCAAGATCATCGCCCAGAAGAACCCGGATGGCACGGCCGGCACCGTCCTCGGGGTGCACATGGTCGGCCCGTGGGTCACCGAGCAGCTCGGTGCCGGCTACCTCGCCGTCAACTGGGAGGCCACGATCGACGAGATCGCCGCCCTCATCCAGCCCCACCCCACGTTCTCAGAGGCGTTCGGCGAAGCGGTCATGGCCCTCACCGGCCGCGGCCTCCACGGGTAGTTCCTGCCTTGCCCAACGTACTTTTGATCGAACTGACGAACCGGAGTTTCTGCAATGACTGACATCACGATGCCCCAGCTGGGCGAGACCGTCACCGAAGGCACCATCACCAAGTGGCACAAGCAGATCGGCGACGCGATCAAGGAGGACGAGGTCCTCTACGAGGTATCGACCGACAAGGTCGACTCTGAGGTCCCGTCGCCGGCCAGCGGCTTCCTCGCCGAGATCCTCGTTCCCGAGGGTGACACGGTCGACGTCGGCGTACGCATCGCTGTCATCACCGCAGATGCTCCCGCTGGTGGCGCAGCTGCGGCCGCTCCCGCCGCGCCTGCCGAGCCCGAGGCCGCTGCTCCGGTGGCGGCGCCCGTCGCCGTTGTCGAGACACCAGCCACCCCGGCCGTCGCACCCGCCACCCCGGCCGTCGCACCGGCTCCTGCCGTCGCTCCGGCCGCCGCTTCAGGCGCCGGCGCCCTGCTGTCGCCGGTCGTGCGACGCCTCGTGAGCGAGAACAACATCGATCTCAGCCAGGTCATCGGCACGGGCGTCGGCGGGCGAATCACCCGCGCCGATGTGCAGAAGCTGGTCGACGGTGGAGTCAGCCGTGGCCCCGCCGCTCCTGTCTCGCCCTCCACAGATGCCGTGTCGTCGGCCCCCCGCCCAGCACCGATGCCGGCATCGAAGCCGGGCGAGCGCGACGTGGTCATCCCGTTCACGCGCATTCGCAAGGCCACCGCCGCGCACATGGTCATGTCGAAGGCGACCTCTGCGCACACGATGGTGTCGGTCGAGGTCGACTACGGCGGCGTCGAGAAGGTGCGCAGCGCCAAGAAGGATGCGTTCAAGGCCGCTGAAGGCGTCAGCCTCACCTACCTGCCGTTCATTGCTCGGGCCGTCGTCGACGCCATCGCCGAGTTCCCGCACATGAACTCGAGCGTCGGGAAC
>JAYUDU010000346.1:0-11073 GCA_043739605.1 Acidimicrobiales bacterium
CGTCGAGCGCGCGGCTCTGGGCCGAGCCCGCGATGGCCTCCAGCGTGAGGCGGACGGTGGGAGCGAGGGGCGCGCCGTCCTCGAACCGGGGACGCATGCGAGCGTCCTCTGGGTCGAGGCCCGAGACCCGATCGATGCGCAGCAGCGCCGGATACTTCTCTGCCGGGGTCGCGGGACGGCTGGCGCCGACCACATGATCGCCGGAGCGGAGCTCAAACTTCCGCACCTGGCTCGTCGATACGTAGACGTCGTCTTCGCTCGGCAGATAGCCGGTGGTGCGAAGCATTCCGAAGCCCTCAGGACGCATCTCAAGCACACCTGCCGACGGCACGAGGTCGCCCTCGTAGCGCTCGTCGATGGCCTGCGCTTCGCGGTCATAGCCGGGCGTGAGGCGCTCGTGGCCCTTGCCTCTGCGACGCCGGTTTCGGCGACCGGGGCCATCGATATCGAAGCGCTCCTGCTCGCCCTGCCCCTGACCACCTTGGTGCTGGCCGACGTCGCCGCCATGCTGATTGCCCTGATTGCCCTGATTGCCCTGATTGCCCGGGTTTGCCTGATTGGCCGGGCTGGCCGGGTGCTGGTTCTGACCGCCGTTCGGCGACGACGGGCGCTGCCCGTTGCCGGGGTTTGCCCCGCCGACGTTGCCTCCGCCGTTGCCGCTGACATGTTGACGGATGGGCGCCGGCGGTGATTGGGCGGCCCGTTCCTGGCGCTGGCGATCGCCACGGTCCGCCTGCAGCGCGCCAACATGGGAGGGCGCGGTTTCAGCGGCAGAAGCGACCGGGCGGCGCACCCGAAAGCGCGCAGGACTGGCGTCATCTGGCCCCGGGTCGGGGTCGGCGAGCAGGTCCGCATCGAATGCGACCTGGCGCACGTCCCTGACGGCTCTGCGCACAGAACCCGTAGCGCCACCGCTCGCGTCGTCCGCCTGCGACGGAGTCGACATCTCGTCGGCCGCTTGCGGAACCGGCGCCTCTGGGCGCGAGGAGTCGGGCTTCACGACGGGAGCGTCGACCTTGCGGACAGCCCGCTTGGGCTTGGCCTCCGCGGGGGGTTCGTTACCGGTCGCTACCAAGATGCTCGACACGAGGTCGGCCTTCTTGGCGCGTGCAGGCACCTTCAAGCTGAGAGCGGCGGCGATCGCGACGAGGTCGTCACGATCCTTGCTCTCTAGCACCGAACGATCGAGGGTCGATTCGCTCACGCGACCTCACTTGCGACGAGAGGGGATGGACCCCGGGGGAAGGCGGAAGTGGCAGCCAAGGGACGGGACGGCGGTGGAGCCGGATCGAGCCGAGGCGGAGCAGCGCCGCCGAGGCGCAGCGCAGATGCGCTTGTCCCCCGGGCTGGCAGGCGGTGTTCCGCCGTGACTGACCAGCGCAGACGGTACACACCCGGCCCGTTGACCCACAAGCCCAGCCTCGATGAGCTGCTCTGCTTACAGACCGAGCTCTGCGCGTATGGCTTCGTAGTCGGCGTCGACGGCCTCTGGTGGCGTGATCTGCCCGATGACGGTCTGCGGGTCTTTCAGCCCATTGCCCGTGAGCACGCACACCACGGTGGATCCGGGTTCGATCGTGCTCGCTGACGCCAACAGGCCGGCGACCGATGCTGCAGAAGCGGGCTCGCAGTACACCGACTCTTGCGCCGCGAGGAATCGGTACGCCTCGAGGATCTGCTCGTCGGTGACCGCCGCGATGCCCCCGCCCGACTCACTCGCCGCAGCCGTGGCCCCGTACCAGCTGGCCGGGTTGCCGATGCGAATGGCAGTGGCGATGGTGTCGGGATCCTCGATCGGGTGACCGACGACGATCGGCGCGGCACCGGCGGCTTGGAAGCCAAGCATCTTCGGCAGCTGCGTCGAGCGGCCCGCCTCGCGATATTCGAGGTAACCCTTCCAGTACGCGGTGATGTTGCCCGCGTTGCCGACCGGGATGCAGTGGTAGTCGGGTGCATCGCCGAGCACGTCGATGACCTCGAACGCCGCCGTCTTCTGGCCCTCGATCCGAAACGGGTTGACCGAGTTGACGACTGCGAGGGGCGTGCGCTCGCCAAGCTCACGCACGATCTCAAGGGCCTTGTCGAAGTTCCCCTTGATCTGGAGGACCTTGGCCCCGTGGATGAGCGCCTGAGCGAGCTTCCCGAGCGCGATGTACCCGTCGGGGATGAGCACCGCACACGTGAGTCCGGCGCGGCCCGCATACGCCGCCGCCGACGCGGACGTGTTGCCGGTCGAGGCGCAGATGACGCCCTTCGCCCCATCCTCAGCGGCCTTCGACATCGCCATCGTCATGCCGCGATCCTTGAACGAGCCCGTGGGGTTGGCGCCCTCGATCTTGAGAAAGACTCTGGCACCGAGTCGCTCTGAGAGCCGAGGTGCACTCAGCAGCGGCGTGCCACCTTCGAGCAGGGTGACGATGGGCGTCGCCGTGGTGACGGGGAGGAAGTCTGCGTACTCGGTGATGAGGCCGCGCCATGGCGTCAGCTTGGCCATGGGATGGCGAGGGAGGTGGTCGTTCATGAGCGTCAGGTGATGACCCGCAGCGTCGAGCCGATGGCGACGACGGCGTCGAGCGCGCGCAGCTCCGTCAGGCAGCTCTGGACGTCGCGTTCGCCGGCGACGTGGGTGATGAACTCGAGGAGCGCTCCGGGGCCGTCGGGGGTCTGCTCTTGCTCCATCGAACGGATCGACACGCCGTGTGTTCCGAAGACGCCTGCGACCTGGGCGAGCACACCGGGACGGTCTGCCACCTCGAGGCGCAGGTAGAACGCAGACGAGAGGTCGGCTACGGGCCGGATCGTCGCAGTCTCGGCGTGCGGCTGAGGACCGGGCGTCCTGGTGCGCAGGTTGTGGGCAGCGTCGAGCAGGTCGCCGAGGAGCGCGCTTGCCGTTGGTCCGCCGCCCGCGCCGCGCCCGTAGAACATCAGCTGACCAACGCTGCGACCCTCGATGAAGACCGCGTTGAAGCTCTCGCGCACACCGGCGAGGGGGTGCGTCGAGGCGACGAGGGCTGGGTTGACTTGGACCGAGACTGCGCCATCGTCGTGCTGGCGGGCCACCGCGAGGAGCTTCACGACGTACCCCAACCGCTTCGCAACCGCGATGTCTGCGCCGGTGATGCCGCTGATCCCTTCCCGCTCGACGTCGGCGGCCACGACCCGCCGTCCGAACGCAACGGTAGCGATGATCGCCGCCTTGGCCGCGGCGTCGAACCCCTCGACATCTGCTGTCGGGTCGGGCTCTGCGAAGCCCAGCTGTTGGGCCTCGGCGAGCGCGTCGTCGTAACTGGCACCCGACTCGGTCATGCGGGTGAGGATGAAGTTGGTGGTGCCGTTGACGATGCCCATCACCCGGTCGATGCGCTCGCCGGCGAGCGATTCGCGCAGCGGCCGCAGCAAGGGGATGCCGCCAGCGACGCTGGCCTCGAAGAGCAGGTCGAGGCCGGTGGCTCGAGCGGCGGTGGCCAGCTCCTCGCCCGCAGTCGCGACCAGCTCCTTGTTTCCGGTGACGACCGGCTTGCCGTGCTTCAGAGCCTCAAGGATGAGCCCGCGGGCCGGCTCGATGCCGCCGATGACCTCGACGATGACGTCGATGTCGGGATCGGCAACGACCGATGCCGCATCGTCGGTGAGCACCCCGTCGGGCAGAGCCAGCGCTCGCAGCTTGGCGACATCACGAACGGCGACGCGGGTGATCGTGAGGTGCGTGCCCGTTCGTGCTGCGATCCGGTCGGCGTCCGCCGCCAGCAGCGCGGCCAGCGCGCCGCCCACGTTGCCGCACCCCAAGAGGCCGATGCGTACCGTTCGCGGGCCGTTCCACGACTCGCCGACATCGCCTGACACGCAGTCGACCCTAGGTGACTGGTCGAACCCGCCGCGTCGGCGTGCGCGCAGCGCGATAACATTTCTGTCATGTCGGGAGGATCGCTCATCAAGGAGGCGCGCCGGCGCGCCGGTCTCTCGCAGCATGACCTCGGGCAACGCGTCGGCGTCAGCCAGAGCCAGATCGCGCGATGGGAGACGCACCGCACGGAGCCGAGTCATCGAGCGGTGATGCAGGCCGTTCGCGCCGCGGGCTTCACGATCGACATCCACCTTGAGCCCGACGACGGCAGCGACCTCGCGCAGGCCCGCCGGTCGCTGCGGTCGTCCGCTGCCCAGCGGAGCGCAGACGGGGTCGCAGACACCAACGCCATGCTCGATCTCCAGCATCGGGCGATGACATGCCGGCGGCCCGCCACGTGAGGTTTGATCCCGAATCGCTGCTGGCCGTCCTGAACGCCCACGACGTCGCGTACGTCGTGATCGGCGGGTTCGCAGCGCTGCTCCACGGCTCGGCACTGCCGACCCGCGACCTCGACGTCACCCCATCGCCGGACAAGGCCAACCTCGCACGGCTCAGCGCCGCCCTCACCGAGCTGCAGGCGCGCATCCGCACCGATGCCGTCCCCGAAGGACTGCCCTTCTCGCACAACGCGGCGTCGCTCGCTGGTGCCGGCAGCTGGAACCTGCAGACCGCCCACGGCGACCTCGACCTGTCCTTCGTTCCGTCGGGAACCCAGGGCTACTCCGACCTGTCGGTCGACGCCGAGCGCGTTGCGCTGTCGGACATGCTGACGATCCGCATCGCCGCGCTCGCGGACATCATCCGTTCCAAGGACGCCGCAAACCGCGACAAGGACCGCCGCGCACTCCCGCTCCTTCGCCGGTTGCTCGACGACCAGATCGAAGCGAGCCGCCAGCAACCGGAGGGCTGACCGCCGCCGCCGATGAGGTCAGATGACGTCGAGGGCGATGAGGTCGTCGTGGGTCTCGCGGCGGACGACGACACGTGATTCGCCGTCCCGGACGAACACCACCGGTGGTCGGCCGACCTTGTTGTAGGTGCTGGCCATGGAGTGACCGTACGCCCCGGTCACGGGTGTGGCGAGGACGTCGCCCACGGCCACGTCGTGCGGCAGCCACGCCTCGGGAACGAGGAGGTCGCCGGACTCGCAGTGCTTGCCGACGACCCTGCACCCGAGCGACCGCGCCGCCGCCGCAGAACGTGGCAGGAACGCTTCATACCCGCTGCCGTAGAGGACTGGGCGGGGGTTGTCGCTCATCCCGCCGTCGACCGAGATGTAGGTGCGAATGCCCGTCAGGCGTTTGATGGTGCCGACCGTGTAGATCGTCATCGCCGCGCCGGCCACGATCGACCGCCCCGGCTCCGCTCCGACCGTGACATCGTCACTCACGCCGGCCTCAGCGAGCGCCGTTCTGGTGCGCGCCGCCCACCGTGCGATCGATGGCGACTCCTCTCCCTCGACGTACGCGACGCCGAGACCCCCGCCGACCACCAGCTCCGCGAGGCCGAGCGGCACGAAGAAGCTGGCGAGGACCGCGGCGGCGCGCTCGAAGCTCTCGAGCGCGAACACGTTGGAGCCGATGTGCGCGTGCACGCCGACGAGGTCCACGCCAGATCCCTTTGCCTGCATGCGCTCGATGGCCGTGGCCGCGGCGCCGCTGGACAGCGTGAAGCCGAACTTGGAGTCGTCCTGGCCGGTCTGCACGTACTCGTGAGTGTGCGCTTCGACGCCCGGCGTGATGCGAGCCAGGACCTTCGGGCGCACGCCAAGCTCCGCTGATAGGCGAGCGAGCCGCCCGATCTCGTCGAAGCTGTCGACGACGATGCGGCCGATGCCGGCCCGCATGGCGTGGGCCAGCTCGGCCTCGCTCTTGTTGTTGCCGTGCAGCACGAGCCGCTCCGGTGGCACCCCCGCGGCGAGAGCGACGTGGAGTTCGCCGCCGCTGGCGACATCGAGCCGCATGCCCTCCTCGTGCACGAGTCGAGCCATCGCCACGCACAGGAACGCCTTCGCCGCGTACGCGACGTGGTCGCCCCACGCCTCGACGGCCTCCTTCGCCCGCGCCCGCAGGTGCACCTCGTCGTAGACGAACGTCGGCGTTCCGTGCTCGGCGGCGAGGTCGATGACGTCGCACCCGCCGACGCAGAGTCGCCCGTCAGCGCCGACGTGTGCTGTGTCGGACAAGAGGTGCAGCGGCAACGGACCGGCCATGCGTGGCAGCGTCGCGGAAGGGGCACGGGAATGGCAACCGAAGAGCCGCGTCGTCGGTGTTGGCAGAGCCCGGCGTAGAGGCCGCTCGCCGCGATGAGCGACGTGTGAGTTCCTGATTCGGCGAACCGGCGTACGTCGCGCCGAAGGGCCGCCGCCGTCCTGGACTGACGAGGAGCGGAGCGAAGCATCGAGCACCGGAGGAAGGAAGGCGGCGGGACCAGGCCCGAGGCGTGAGCCAGATGCCCGCCAGGGCGGGCGGCGACCCGGCGGCCCGAGCGCAGCGAGGAACAGCCAGCCGGCTACGAATCGAGGAGTGCCTGCACGCGATCGAGCAGTTCGAGCGGGTCGAACGGCTTCGTGACGTAGTCGTCGGCGATGTCCAGACCCTTCGTGACGTCGCCCGTCTGCGCCTTCGCTGACAGCAGCACGAACGGGATGGAGGCAAGGTCTGGGTCGCCCTTGACGGCGGCCGCGAACTGCAACCCGTCCATGCGAGGCATCATCACGTCGGAGACGATGACGTCCGGACGCTCGGCCCTGGCCTTCTCAAGGCCTTCCTGCCCATCCTTCGCAGAGATGACGACGTAGCCCTCCATCTCGAAGTTCATCTCAAGGAGTCCGAGGATCACGGGATCGTCATCGACGACGAGGACCTTGGCCACGGCCCGGACTGTAGGCCAAGTGGCGCACCTTGAACCGCTCCGCCTCGGAGCGAGCCACGTCGCTCGTCACATGCGGGTGGGTGTATCGATGCCCAGCAGGCCGAGGCCAAGCGTGAGCGCGCCTGCGACGAGTGCGCACATCGCCAGCCGCGAGCCCCGCACCGCCGCATCGTCGGCCTTCATCACAGGACACGATTCGTAGAACGACGTGAACGCCTGGGCCAGCTCGAACAGGTGTGTGCACAGCTTGTGGGGAGCAAGGTCGGTGGTGGCCGCGTGCACTGCGCCGCCAAGGCGCAAGAGCGCCAACGCCAACGTGCGCTCCGCCGGCTGCGTGAGGGCGGCCTGTGGTGCGGGCACCTCGCCAAGCTCGTCAGACGCCTTGCGCAGGATCGAGCGTGCCCTTGCCGCCGCGTACTGCAGGTACGCGGCGGTGTTGCCGTCCGTGGCGAGCATGCGGTCGTAGTCGAAGACGTAGTCCTTGACCCTGTCGGATGAGAGGTCTGCGTACTTGACGCCGCCGATGCCGACGGCCTCTGCGATCGCGCCCCGCTCCTCGGCGGGCAGGTGCCCAGAGCGCTCCTCGACGATGGCCGCGGCCCGGACGACGGCCTCGTCAAGCAGGTCGATCAGCTTGGGGGTCTCGCCGGAGCGCGTCTTCAAGGTCTTGCCGTCCTTGCCGAGCACCGACCCGAATGGAGCGTGGATGGCGCGGTGGGCCTCGTCGTACCAACCGGCCATCTGCGCTCCGGTTGTCACCATGGCGAGGTGTTGGGACTGTGGTGAGCCGACGATGTAGAGGATGAGGGTGGCACCGAGGGTGCCGGTGCGGTACTTCGCGGCCGCGAGATCGGTGGTGGCGTAACCGTAGCCACCGTCGCTCTTGCGGACGATGAGCGGAAGCGGGGCGCCGTCGCGGCCGGTGAAACCGGGGGGGAACAGGCACAGCGCTCCCTCGCTGATGACTGCGAGGCCCCGCTCCTCGAGGTCTGCGGCCACCGGAGCGAGCAGATCGTTGTACATCGATTCGCCGGCGAGGTCGTCATCGGTGAGCAGAACACTGAGGCGGTCGTAGACGAGGTTGAAATAGCGGGTGGATTCGTCGACGAGAAGGTGCCAAAGGCGGCGCGTCTCCGGGTCGCCCACTTGCAATGCCACGACTCTGGCGCGAGCGCGGTCGGCAAATCCCTCCTGGTCATCGAACTTGACCCGCGCCTGCTGGTAGAAGCCGGTCAGGTCGCCCAGGCTCTGCTCTGCGGCGGCGACATCCTCGCCGAGGTCGAGGAGGTGTTCGATGAGCATGCCGAACGGAGTGCCCCAGTCGCCGATGTGGTTCTGGCGAATGACGCGGTGGCCGAGAAACTCGTGCAGCCGAACGATGGCGTCACCGATGATCGTCGAGCGCAGGTGGCCGACGTGCATCTCCTTGGCCACGTTGGGGTGCGAATAGTCGACGACGACCACCTCGCGCTTCGCGGCCGGCGCGATCCCGAGGCGCGCGTCGCCCCCCAGTGCGCTGACGCTCGCCGACAGGAACGAGTCCTCCAAGCGGACGTTGATGAAGCCAGGGCCGGCCACGTCGACGGTCGCGGCGATGCCGACGAGGTCGACGGCGGCCACCAGCGCGGCGGCAAGGTCGCGTGGGCTTCGACCTACCTTCTTGGCCAGCGCCATGGCGGCGTTGACCTGATGGTCGCCGAGCTCGGGGTTTCCAGAGGGGCGCACGACGGGGTCAGCGCCCGCGTGGTCGGGCCCAAGCACGGCCTCGATGGCGGCGGCGAAGCGTTCGTGGAGGAGATCAGCAGGATCGGCCATGGCACCGCTGATCGTCGCACCCGCTGCGAGGCTTCGGCGAACCAGTTCGAACGGCGGCGGCGGCGGCGGTAGGGTTGCGGCGTCTGCCTTCGTAGCTCAGTGGATAGAGCATCGGCCTCCGGAGCCGTGTGCGTGGGTTCGAGTCCCGCCGAGGGCACCAAGCGAAACGGCCCCTGACCAGCGGAAACGCCCAGGTCAGGGGCTGTTCCGTTTTACCGGTCGTGACCGTAACAACTCCCTCTGTACCCCTGAAATTGGGAGGAGCGTGGGAGGAGACGCCTCAAGCACACGCTGCGCAGCTGGATTGGTTCGCGGCATCCCAGCCGACCTCCACATGTGCGATGTCGCTGGCATCCTGTTCGGCGATCCCGACCAGGATGCCGGGTACCTCATCGATGGGCGCAACGTCACCGCCAGACAGCTCCTGCCTGAGAGCCGGGGTCAACCTTGGTGTGGTCGTACGAGTTCGGCGCCGGGTGGAAGCAACGACGGTCATCGGAGCAATCGAGTCGCTCGACGACGACGGGCGCCGTCCGATCTGCGTCGGCGGCGAACGAGCGTGTCCTCACGACGACTGCGGCGGCCCGCATCGATACGCCGAACTCCTCGTCGCTAGGTCCGACCCACGCGACGAGGAGCACGACAGCGTGATGGCTTGGCTGCCCGATGGCTTCGACCCCGCGACGTTCGATGCCGATAGCGCGACAAGGGCGATGAGGCAGAGGCCCTCACCACGATCGAGGTGACCACAAGTGTCCGCATCAACCGCCGGTTTAGGAAACCGCCAGGGTCGTTCGGCCCGTTTCGCCAGGTGCTATTCGGTGCCGAGAAACCGGTACAACCAAAAGGATTCTCGTCCAATGCGTCCCGCAGCGTCCGAGCCCGTCCGGGCCGTTCCGGGCCGTTCCGGGCCAACTAGTGGGCCACCTCAGTCGCCGAGGGTGGCCCAGGTAACGCCGTCCTCGTCCGGTCCGCAGATCGCTGCCAGCGCGTACGGGAGCGCCTCTACGAGCTCTGGCACGCTGAGCCAGCAGTAGGTGACGGCCGCGTGACGCCGAACGCGCCGATCGGGCCTCGTCCCAGATCCGGTCGCGGAGGCCGTAGACGCACGGCGGCCACTCCGGCACGTGGAGGAACAGCGTGAGTGTCGTGTCCGGCCACGAACCCGCGAGCTCGTGTCCCCGCATCATCAGCGGCGGCGACTGCCTCGGGCCGTTCGTCCACGCAGCTCCTTGAGGAGCTCCTCGACCTAAGCCTGCGCCAGAACATCCCTTGGCCCTGTTGCACGACCGTGTCCAGGCACGTACTGGTCGCCTGGCACCCCGCCGCCTCCGAGGACGTCCGGCGATCGAACGCGCGGACCCGCATCACTTGAACGGCACCCAGTCTTGGAAATACATGGTTTCGATGCCGTCGCCAACAGGGCTGGCAGACGTGGCGCGCAGCTTCGCCCGGATCGGGAGCTGCCTACCGCTGACGACGTCCGCAGGGGCCTCCACGTAGTGGAGGGAGTCCTGGAGCTCGCCGACGACCTCAAGCGAGGCTGACGATAACTGGCTCCGACTGGCGCCGGAGGCCAAGGGCTGGTCGCCGGCACCGCTGCTCACGTGACCTCACTCATCGTCAGGGGCAGCGGGACCTTGCGACGGGGTCTGGGTCTGCCCGGGGCAGACCCGGGCGTCGACAGCCGCTCAGAGCACGCAACGCCTCCGCGCCCTCAACCCGTCGGAGTCCCTGAATCGATCGAAGCGCGCAGATCAGCGGTCGCCGAGCATGCGTCCGACGATCTCCATCGCCATGTCATCGACGGGGACGACAGCGTCCCATATGTAGTCCTGCGGTGGCATCGAAGGACGTAGCTGCCGGAACCGCTCGTAGGCGCCTGCGAGAAAGCTCTCGTCGGCCGAGACGTCTCGAGTGGCATCCGCCCTAACGCGTTCGACCGTCACGGCGTACGGCAGGTCTAGGAGCACTCGCAGCGGTCGAGTGGAGGGCGGGACGCACGACATCACCGTCCGCAGCTCCTCGTCGTCGTAGAACGGTCCAGCCGCAACAACGTTGGCTCCTCTTTCGAGCCAGGCGCCGATCACAACCGCATGCACCTCGCGCGCTTGTTGCCATTGCTCGCGCGACAGCCTTCGGAAGCCACCGATAGCCATAACCACGTCGTCGGGGTCGAGGACAGCGACCGTCCTGCCTCTGACCCGCAGGTCACGTGCGACCGCCTCGGCGAGCGCGCTCTTAGCGGCGGCGATCGGGCCGGTGATGACAACGAGTGATGGCGCCGCGATGAGCCATGTCTACTGATCTGCGGCAGCCCACGCCCGCCACGGGTGAGGCTCCCGGCAGGTGCGCCGAGCGGACGGACGACGGCCGTGACCTCACCCTGAGATCCCGGCACCTGAACTTCCGGCTCCGGCCCACACGCCGGGGGCCTCGCCCGCGTCGGCGTAGTAGTCGTCCGCACCGTGGGCGATCGTCTTCTCGTAGTAGCTCTCGAGACCGGGGCGCATCTTGGCCGAGCCGAGCATCAGATC
>JAYUDU010000347.1:0-11064 GCA_043739605.1 Acidimicrobiales bacterium
CGGACGACGCACCCCTCATCGACCAGCTCGTCGCCTGGACCGGCCGCAACCCCGCCTGGCTCGCCGCCGCGTAGCTGCACCTCGTCTCGTCGGCGAGGCTTCCGCGGCGGGGTCGATCGGGGCTGGCGCGAAGACGACGACGCGCCAGCGAGAGGTTGGCGCTGCTCGGTGCCGGGCTTCGCGGCCGCGTTCACAGCGCCCGTGTGCCAAACGGCCGTCTTGGACGTTCGAGAGCTGTGGACGGCCGACTGGCGCACGCAGGCTGCGTCGCCAGACCGACGCCGGCCGAGGGCGTCAGTCGAGCGAGGCGAGGAGCTCGAAGCCGAGGCTGGCGAGGGACGCCTTGATCGGCGTGTCCGGCAGCGAGGCCAACGCCGCCGCCGCGGCGTCGGCGAAGGACCGGCCGGAGGCCTTCGCGACGTCGGGGCCGTCGGTCGAACGAACCAGCGACAAGGCGCGCATGCGGGCGTCGGACGACAGCGGGCCGCCGAGGAGCGCGCCGAGCTCGGGTCCGACGACGGCATCTGCGAGAGCGACGAGGACGGGCAGCGTGTACACGCCTTCCTCCATGTCATGACCGGCGGGCTTGCCCAACTCCTCCTCAGTGCGCAGCAGGTCCGCGAGGTCGTCGTAGATCTGAAAGGCCATGCCGAACGCCTCGCCGAAGGAGGTGAGCGCGAGCACCGTGTCGGCGTCGGCATGCGCGCACAGCGCTCCGACCTTGCACGACGCCGCCATCAGCGCGGCCGTCTTGCCGCCGATGGAGCGCTCGTACTGCGCACGGGTGCGGGCGGTGGACCACGTCTGCTGCAGTTCTGCGACCTGGCCCTCGCACATGCGGACGAGCGTCCGAGCCAGTACCGCCGCAACCTCGACGCCGATGTCGGTGGCGATCTCCGAGGCCTTCCCCAGCAGGTAGTCGCCGACGAGGATGGCCACGACGTTGCCCCACTTGGCGTTCGCAGACGGCACGCCGCGTCGCACCTCTGCGTCGTCGATGACGTCGTCGTGGTAGAGCGACCCGACCTGCATCAGCTCGCACGCGACGCCGCCAAGGACAACGTCGTTGGTGGCGCCACACCCGCATGCCGCAGCTGACGCGATGGTGAGCGCAGGACGGAAGCGCTTGCCGCCTGCGATGACCAGGTGGCCGGCCGCCTCGGCGAGGAAGGGGTCTCCCTCGACGTCGACCGCGTCGCGCAGGGCAAGATCGACTCGTGCCAGATCGGCGTCGAGGTCGGGGAGGCCCAGCAGCGCAGCAACGTCCATGCCAGCCGCGAACGCTACGTCACCAGACAGGTCGAGCCCCAATGCAGCGGCCGCGACGGGGTGAGGAACGGGAAGGTTCGGGCTACCGGTAGTGTTGACAGCAACGAAGAAGACGGTTCGTCCGTCCAGCAGCGCCAGCATCCCATCACGACTCCGCAGCGGAGGCATCCCCTTGTTCGAACGCTTCACAGACCGGGCCCGACGGGTCCTCGTGCTGGCTCAGGAAGAGGCGCGCCTCCTGAACCACAACTTCATCGGAACAGAGCACATCCTGCTCGGGCTCATCCACGAGGGTGAGGGCGTCGCCGCCAAGGCGCTCGAGTCCATGGGTGTCACCCTTGAGGCGGTGCGCGAGAAGGTCGAAGACACCATCGGCTCGTCCGGCACCGCCACCACCGGGTCCCCGCCGTTCACCCCCCGAGCCAAGAAGGTGCTTGAGTTGTCGCTCCGCGAGGCGCTCCAACTCGGCCACAACTACATCGGCACGGAGCACATGCTCCTCGGGTTGGTGCGCGAAGGCGAGGGCGTCGCAGCCACCGTCTTGCAGAGCCTCGGCGCCGATCTCTCCCGGGTTCGCCAGCAGGTCATCCAGTTGCTCTCTGGCTACGGCAGCCAAGAGCAGAGCACCAAGGGCGGCCCCGCGCCGGCAGGAGCGGGCACCGGACCCCAGGGCGCAGGCCCCGGCGACGCTCAGGGTTCTGCCGTGCTCGACCAGTTCGGCCGCAACCTCACCCAACAGGCCCGCGAGAACAAGCTCGACCCGGTCATCGGCCGCCACGACGAGATCGAGCGCGTCATGCAAGTGCTGTCGCGACGGACCAAGAACAACCCAGTGCTCATCGGCGAGCCCGGCGTCGGCAAGACAGCCATCGTCGAGGGCCTCGCCCAGATGATCGTCGCGGGCAACGTGCCGGACACCATCAAGGGCAAGCAGCTCTACACGCTCGATCTGGGCGCACTCGTGGCCGGTTCCCGCTACCGCGGCGACTTCGAGGAGCGCTTGAAGAAGGTGCTCAAGGAGATCAAGAACCGCGGCGACATCGTCCTGTTCATCGACGAGATCCACACCCTCGTCGGCGCGGGCGCAGCGGAAGGCGCCATCGACGCTGCCAGCATCCTCAAGCCGATGCTGGCCCGGGGCGAGCTGCAGACGGTCGGCGCCACCACCATCGACGAATACCGCAAGCACGTCGAGAAGGACGCCGCCCTCGAGCGTCGCTTCCAGCCGGTCAAGGTCGAGCAGCCGAGCCTGGCCCACACCATCGAGATCCTCAAGGGCCTCCGCGACCGCTACGAGGCGCACCACTCGGTCACCATCACCGACCAGGCCCTCATCTCGGCCGCCAATCTCGCCGACCGCTACATCGCCGACCGCTTCCTGCCGGACAAGGCGATCGACCTCATCGACGAGGCAGGCGCTCGGCTGCGCATCCGTCGCATGGCCGTGCCGCCGGAGCGCAAGGAGGTCGATGAGAAGATCGAGAAGGTCCGCAAGGAGAAGGAAGGCGCCATCGAGCGTCAGCAGTTCGACCTCGCGAAGACCCTCCGCGAGGAAGAAGAAGAGCTCGTCGCCCGCAAGGAGACGATGGACGCAGAGGCCCGTGCCTCCGG
This sequence comes from Acidimicrobiales bacterium, assembly GCA_043739605.1. Lineage (GTDB taxonomy): Bacteria > Actinomycetota > Acidimicrobiia > Acidimicrobiales > JAUJNH01 > JAYUDU01. The sequence goes on from JAYUDU010000347.1 coordinate 2,881, forward strand.
TCAGGACCTGTTCGACGTCGTCGACGAGGACGTCATCGCCGAGGTCCTTGCGAAGTGGACGGGCATCCCCGTCTACAAGCTGACCGAGGCAGAGACGGCCAAGCTGTTGCGCATGGAGGACGACCTCCACAACCGCGTCATCGGCCAGAAGGAAGCCATCTCGGCCGTCTCCAGGGCCATGCGTCGCACCCGCTCTGGGCTCAAGGACCCCAAGCGTCCCGGCGGTTCCTTCATCTTCCTCGGCCCATCGGGCGTCGGCAAGACCGAGACCGCCCGTGCCCTCGCCGAGTTTCTGTTCGGCGACGAGTCGGCCCTCATCTCCCTCGACATGTCCGAGTACATGGAGAAGCACACCGTCTCCCGTCTCGTCGGCTCGCCTCCGGGCTACGTCGGCTACGACGAGGGCGGCCAGCTGACCGAGGCCGTGCGCCGCAAGCCGTTCTCCGTCGTGCTCTTCGACGAGATCGAGAAGGCGCACCCCGACGTGTTCAACACGTTGCTGCAGATCTTGGAAGACGGTCGCTTGACCGACAGCCAGGGTCGCACGGTCGACTTCAAGAACACCGTCATCATCCTCACCTCCAACCTCGGCACCGCCGATCTCCGCAAGGCCAACCTTGGTTTTGCGAAGAACAGCGAAGAGGTCACCTACGAGAAGATGAAGGCCAAGGCGACCGAAGCGCTCAAGCAGCACTTCCGGCCAGAGTTCCTCAACCGTGTCGACGAGACCATCGTCTTCCACGAGCTGTCGAAGGCCGAGATCACCGAGATCATCGACCTGATGATCGGTCGTGTGCGCACCCAGATGGTCGGCCTCGGCTTCGGCCTTGAGCTCACCCAGGACGCCAAGTCCTACGTCGTGGAGCGCGGGTACGACGCCACGCTCGGTGCCCGTCCGCTGCGGCGGGCGCTGCAGCGCTACGTCGAGGACCCCCTCGGCGAGAAGGTCCTGATGAAGGAGTTCCACCCCGGGCAGACGGTCATTGCCGACGTCGAGAACGACGAGATCGTCTTCCGGGCGATCGAAGGTGTGACACCCGAGCCTCCGGCCGAAGAGCTCGCCATCGCAGCCGTTCCGGAGTAGCGCAAACGCAGTCGCTGCGGCCCGCCCCCACGGGAGCGGGCCGCCCCGTGCTTGGCACTAGCGTCGCGGCCGATGTACAGGCGACGACGGATGCGCAGTTGACGATCCTGACGGTGGGGCGCGGGCTGCGGCACAGGCCATCATCGACGATGCCGTCGTCGCCCACACTGGCAGTCGAGTCACCATTCGCGGCGTCGGGCGCGACGGCGATCCCGCCGCCACGCCTGCAGACGGGGCAGATGGCGGCGGCCATGACCTGCTCGTCCTCGGCAACAGGGGCATGACCGGCGTCTCGAGGTTCTTGCTCGGCAGCGTGGCGAACAAGATCAGCCACCACGCGCCCTGTTCACTGCTCATCGCTCGCACCACGTGAGGCGGGCAGTAGCGGCCGGCATCGCCGTCGCAGCGTTGGTGCTGACCGGCTGCAGGGCCGACATCGTCGTTGGTGTGGACGCGAACCCGGACGGCTCTGGTCGGGTGCGAGTTGAGGTTGTCGTCGACAAGGAGGTCACCGATGCCGTCGACCTGTCGACGCAGCTGAAGGTCGACGACCTCCGCGCGACGGGATGGACCGTCGAGGGGCCGACGCCGCGCTCGGGAGGGCTGACGGCAGTGGTGGCGACGAAGCCATTCTCCGACCCTGCCGGTGCGGCGAAGGCGATGGGGGAGATCTCGGGTGCCGACGGGCCGTTCAAAGGGTTTGCGCTCACCCGGAAGCACTCGTTCACCAAGACGACGACCACGTTCGACGGTACGGTCGATTTCACCAAGGGCCTCGCGGCGTTTGGTGACCCGGCGGTTGGCGCTGCGCTCGGCACTGGTGATCTTGGCGTCGACCAGAAGGCGCTCGAGAAGCAGATCGGCGCGCCGCTGGCCAACGTCGTCAGCGTGCAGGTGTCGGTCAGCGTGCCGGGATCCGTCGACTCCAACACCCCGACCCAGGTCGGCAATGGCGCCACCTGGCGCCCCAAGCTGACCGAGCGCATCACCATGCACGCTGAAGGGCAGGCGTGGAACATCGCGAACCTGGCCGGCGCGGCGGGGGGCGGCGTGGTGGCCGTCGGTGTCGCCGGCGCGGGGCTGGTCCTCGTCGCGCGGCGTCGCCGACGCTAACCGGAGCTGGCTCTGCGCATCCTTGAGGCCCTGACATCGCTCGCACTGATGGACGACTTCGGCGAGGTCGTCTCTCCGGACTCTGACGGGAAGCCGATGGCTGACAACGACGCGCCGCGCGTCATCATCCGAGACGTTGGACGCAGGTTTCCAGGCGATGTTGCATCGCGGGATGACGTCTACATGAGCGCCGACCTGCTGTGGTATCCGGTCGAGGGGCAGTCGCGCACGTCGGTTGCGCCTGACCTGCTTGTGGTGTTCGGCCGACCCAAGGGCAAGCGCCGCAGCTGGCGCCGCTGGGAGGAGGACGATGCCCGCCCCGCCGTGGTGCTGGAGATCCTCTCGCACTCGAACACGCCGGCCGAGATGAGTGCGGAGGCGGCGGACGAGCGGGCGGAGGCGGCGGAGGCCAGGGCCGACGCGCTCGCCGCGCAGTTGCGATCTCTCGGCGTCGCTCCGGCCGACTGAGCAGGCCGACTGAGCAGGCCGACTGAGCAGGCCCACCGGCGTCAGCAGCCGCTCGTCGTCTCACCCCTTCCGTAGAGTGCGGGGGTGGCTCGATTGCACACCGTCTACGTCTGCTCGGAGTGCGGCGCGTCGCACCCGAAGTGGCTGGGTCGGTGTGGAACGTGCGGCGCCTGGAGCGCGCTCGTCGAAGACGTCGAAGAGGTCGTCTCGGCCGCCGCCCAAGTCCAACGGGCCACGAAGGTGCGGGCCGTTGCGCTCATACAGGTGAGCACCGAGGAGTCGGCACCGGTCCGCACCGGCGCCGGCGAGCTCGACCGCGTCCTCGGAGGGGGCCTCGTGCCCGGCAGCGTCACGTTGCTCGGCGGCGAGCCCGGCATTGGCAAGTCGACGCTCACCTTGCAGGTGCTCATGGCGCGGGCTCGCCGCGGCGCCACCTGCCTGCTCGTCACCGCAGAGGAATCGGCCGCCCAGGTGCGTCTTCGGGCCGATCGCGTCGGCACCCTCCCCCCAAACCTGCACCTCCTCGCCACCACCCACCTGCCCGATGTTCTCGCCGCCATCGACGAGCTGTCGCCAGAGCTCGTCGTCATCGACTCGGTGCAGACCGTCGTCAATCCCGACCTCGGGCCGACACCGGGCACCGTGTCGCAGGTGCGGGGGGTTGCAGCGACCCTGGTTCCGTTGGCCAAAAGCCGCGGCGTTGCCATCATCCTCGTCGGCCACGTCACGAAGGAGGGCACCCTCGCCGGCCCGCGGTTGCTAGAGCACGCGGTTGACACCGTCCTGTCGTTCGAGGGTGACCGTCACCATGCGCTGCGGATGCTGCGTGCGGTCAAGCACCGCTTCGGGGCGACCGGCGAGCTGGGCCTGTTCGAGATGGGGGAGCAGGGGCTGCGTGGGCTGCCCGACCCGTCTGGACTCTTCCTCGGTGATCGCGTCACGAACGTCCCCGGCTCGGTCGTGGTGCCCGTACTCGAGGGCCAGCGCCCGCTGCTCGTCGAGGTGCAGGCGCTTGTCGCGGCCTCGAGCCTGCCCAACCCGCGGCGCACGGCCCACGCGCTCGACGGCAACCGACTCTCACTGCTCCTGGCGGTGCTGGAGCGACGGTGCGGCATCAAGCTGGGCGACCACGACGTGCACGCGGCTGCGGTCGGCGGGGTGCGGGTCACCGAGGCCGCGGTCGACCTCGGGGTCGCCCTCGCCATCGCGTCGTCGGCGCTGGACCAGGCACTGCCGCCCGACGTCGTCGCCATCGGGGAGATCGGCCTCGCAGGCGAGCTGCGCCAGGTGGGCAACACCCCGCGCCGGCTGACGGAAGCGGCCCGCCTCGGGTTCAAGCGAGCCATCGTGCCGCAGTCTGCGCCGGCCGCTCCCGAAGGCATCAGCCTCATCCGCGCCGGTGATCTGCCGACCGCGCTGGCAGAGCTCGGCCTCGTCGGAACGGTGGAGCCCGCGTGGCGTCCGCCGCGTCGCGAGCGCCAGGGTCGAGGCGACGGCGACGGCGACATGGTTGGCCCGTAGCATGACGTCGTGATCCAACCGCCGAGCGCGCCGATGATGGAGGCGCTCGCCACCATCGCTCCGGGTCGTCCGCTGCGAGAGGGCCTCGATCGCATCCTCCAGGCCAACATGGGCGCCCTGATCGTCATCGGCGATGGTCCGGAGGTACTTGAGATCTGCTCTGGCGGCTTCCTCGTCGACGCGGAGTTCAGCCCACAACGGCTCTCGGAGCTGGCGAAGATGGACGGCGCCATCGTGCTGGCCGCCGACGCCAGCCGCATCGCCCGCGCCAACGTGCACCTCGTGCCGGCACCAAGCGTGCCGACGAGCGAGACGGGCACGCGGCATCGCACGGCAGAGCGCGTGGCGCGCAGCGTCAACGTGCCCGTCGTCTCCGTCTCGGAGGACATGGGGCTCATCGCGGTCTACCGCTTCGAGGAGAAGCATCCGCTCGATCCGATCCAGCGGTTGGTCAACCGTGCGAACCAGGCCCTCCAGACGCTTGAGCGCTACCGGTCCCGCTTCGACGAGGTGTCGACGACGCTCATGCAGCTTGAGCTCGAAGACGTCGTCACGGTGCGTGATGTCGCAGCGGTACTCCAGCGCGCAGAGATGGTGCGGCGCATCGCTGAGGAGATCGCCAGCTACATCGTCGAGCTTGGATCAGAGGGCCGGCTCGTGCTTCTCCAGCTCGAGGAGGTGATGGGCGGCCTCCACGATGATCGGCGCCTCGTGCTCCGGGACTATGTCGCGGAGGACGACGGGTGGACCGCGGAGGCCGCGCTGGGCGCCCTCGCCGGCGTCCCGACCGACGGCCTCGTGGATCCGGCCGCGGTCGCCCGGGCCGTCCGCATCCCCGGCGCCGGGCTCGACGCGACCGTGACCCCCAGGGGCCACCGCCTGCTTGGCCGCATCCCTCGGCTGGCGGAGTCCGTCGCGGCCAGCGCCGTTGCCGAGTTCGGGTCGCTCCAGCGACTCATGCGTGCTTCGGTCGCAGATCTCGGCGGCATCGATGGCATTGGGGAGCGGCGAGCGCAGACCATAAAGGACGGCCTCGACCGGCTTGCCGAGACGGTCATCCTCTCCAGCTACCGATAGCGCCGGAGCTATCAGGGCTTTCTTTGGTCATTGGGCGCGCTATTCGTTGCCCAATGACCAAAGTTCGCTGGCGGCGGTACAGGAACAGGCTGCGAGCATCGAGGTCTCGCCACGGAGGCCGCGTGGCGCGCCGCCGCTGGCTTCTAGTGTTTGCCCCGTGGCTCGCCAGACCCTGCCCTCCGGCACGCCCGTCGAGGTCGCCGCGCCCCACCATGCGCCCCTTGGCCTCGTCATCGCTCCCGACATCTTTGGGCTGCGGCCCCTGTTCGATGACATGGTCGCCCAGATCGCCGCGGAGCAGGGATGGGCGGTGGCGGCCGTCGAGCCGTTCCCGCACCTGCCCGCCGACGCAGACATCGACGCCCGGTTCGCAGCAGTGCCGGGGCTCATGGACGATCGGGTGGTCGGAGACCTCGCCGCGGCCGGCGCGCTGCTCGGCACGGCCAGCACCGCTCTCATCGGGTTCTGCATGGGCGGGATGTACGCCAACAAGGCGGCGGCCCACGGCTCGTTCCGCCGGATATGCAGCTTCTACGGGATGATTCGGCTCCCGACGCTCTGGCGTGGTGACGGCCAGGCGGAGCCGCTCCCGCTGGTCACCGGGGCCCCGACGTCGGTTGGGCTGCTAGCGATCGTCGGTGGCAGGGACCCGTACACGCCGGCCGACGACATCGATGCACTCGAAGCTGCGGCGTGCGCCACCGTGACGCGCTACCCCGAGGCAGACCACGGCTTTGTGCACGACGCGACGCGGCCTGCGCATCGACCAGCAGACGCTGCAGACGCCTGGGCCCGGATGCTTGCCCATGTCGGCGCGTAGCCGCGCTTGGTGAGGGGTGCTGCTGTGTGGGCTTATCGGGCTCGGCGTTCGAGCTCGATGCGCTTCTCGATGCGGTAGCGCTTGTCGGCGACGCTGAGCCAGCCAAGGCGGAGGAACTGCGAGAGGGCCTTGTTGACCCGCTCGCGGCTGGCACCCACCATGCCGGCCAGCTCCTCCTGGGTGACCGGCAGAACGAACTCGTCGTTGGGGCCGGCGATCTCAAGGATGCGCTTGGCGGTGCGGCCGGTGACGTCGAGGAACATCGAGTCCGCGAGGTTGGCGTCGGTGGTCCGCAGGCGACGGGAGAGGAGCGCGACCATTGCCCACAGTAGGGTTGGGTCCGCTTCGAGCACGGCGCGCACCGGGGCGAACGGCACGACGAGGACGATCGAGGGCTCGAGCGACTTGGCTGCGGTCGATCTCGGCTCGTCGTCGAACAGGCTCATCTCGCCGAACAGGTCGCCGGACTCCATGAGGGCAACGATGGACTCCTTGTCGTCGGGTGAGCGCTTCGCCATGGCGATGCGGCCGTCCGTGACGACGTACATCGCATCGGCGGGAGCGCCTTCGAGGAAGATTCGCTCGTTGCGATTGAGGTCGCGGATGGTGACAGAGGCGACCACCTGATCGAGCGCGGTCGCGCTCAACGCCTCGAACAGGTCGGTCTTAGCGAGCATTGCCCCCACATCCACGTCGCCAACGCTAGCCCCAACTGCCCGGCGAAGCCCGCGCTCGCGACGGCCCCGGTTTGGCAGGCGGTGGAGAAACCCGTACCCTCGTCCATCATGCCCTTTGACGTTGGAGACCGAGTCGTCTACCCCCAGCACGGTGCAGCCGTGATCGAGGGCCGCGAGGTCCACCAGTGGAACGGCGAGCCGAGGGACTACCTCGTCCTCAAGGTTGCCTACGGAGACCTGACGGTGAAGGTGCCTGCGGACAACGCAGAAGACATCGGTCTGCGTGAGGTCATCAACGACGAAGAGGTGGCCGAGGTCTTTGACGTGCTGGGCAAGAAGGAAGCCCGCATGCCGACGAACTGGTCGCGTCGCTACAAGAACCACGTCGAGAAGTTGAAGAGCGGCGACATCTACCAGGTGGCGGAGGTCGTCCGGAACCTCTCCATCCGAGACAAGGACAAGGGCCTCTCTGCCGGCGAGAAGCGCATGCTCAACCGAGCGCGCCAGATCCTGGTATCCGAGCTGATCTTCGCTCTCAACGTCGACGAAGAGGCGGCAGAGAAGCGCCTCACCGAGGCGCTCCCGTAGCCACCGGTCCTGGCCCCCCGGCCATGCCAGAGCGGAAGCGAGGGACGGGCTCCGACGAGGGCGTACAGGCAATGACCGGCCCGGTCTGGGCCATCGTCGTCGCCGGCGGCGTCGGCACGCGCTTTGGTGCCGCGAAGCAGTGGTCGCCGCTGGCCGGCCGACGCGTCATCGACTGGTCCGTCGCGGCCGCGGCAGAGGCGTGCGACGGCGTCGTGCTCGTCGTCCCGCTCGACGATGTTGGGCGTGATGACCTTCCGTCCGGCTGCTCGGTCGTCTCCGGCGGCGCGACGCGCTCGGCGAGCGTCAGGGCCGGGCTCGCGGCGGTTCCCAGCGACGCGGCCATCGTGCTCGTCCACGACGCGGCGCGCCCGCTGGCGTCAGGCGACCTGTTCCGTCGGATGGCCGCCGCTATCAACGGGGGTGCGCCGGCCGCGCTGGCGGCAGTACCGGTCACCGACACCATCAAGCGGGTGGGGCCAGACGGCCGCGTCGTCGCGACGCCGGACCGCGCCGAGCTGTGGGCTGCGCAGACCCCTCAGGCGTTTCGCGCCGCCGTCTTGCGCGCCGCCCACGCCTGCGGCGCAGACGCCACCGACGACGCCGCGCTGGTCGAGGCTCTCGGCCACCCCGTCATCGTCGTGATGGGCGAGGTTGCCAACCGCAAGATCACCGACCCCGACGACCTCGTCGTCGCCGAGGCGCTGCTGGGTCGTTAGCTGTCTCCTTTGGCTCCGCTGTCGCAGACCGGCCTTTCCGGCCGTCTTCCCTCCTGTGCTGCTCGGTCTTCCCCCGCTCGTTCCTCGCTCCTCCAGACCTGCGCTGCTCGTCAGTCCAGA
>JAYUDU010000348.1:0-4466 GCA_043739605.1 Acidimicrobiales bacterium
CCTCGACCGCCCTTGGTGACCCTGGGCTTGGTCGGGCGCGACGCACCGCGGAGGCCATGTGCCTCCTTCGCGCCGCGGTGTGCGCGCTCACCGCTCTGGTCGCGATGGCAGCGCCGACGCCGGGCCTCGACGCCCGAACTCTCCCGCTCCTCGACCTCGCCGTGGCTGGCGCCGCCCTCCCGTTGTGGCTGGCCGGCAGGAGCACGCGGTCGCGAGCACAGCTTCGCATGGTCGGCTGCACCGCCATGGTCTGTGACGTCGCGGCGTTTGCGGTGACGTCGGTTGCACTGCAGCACACACCGGGCGCCAGCACTCCCATCGGGCTGTTCGTGCTGATCGACTCGGCCATCCGGCTCGGCTGGCTCGGCGCCGGCTTCTCTGGCGCCGCCATTGGCGCCATCGCCATCCTCGTCCCCCAGACCCTCGCCGACGGCAGCCGCCAGTCTGTCGGCGTCACCGTCTTGTTGGTCATCGCCATCCCCGGGCTGACGGCAATCGTCGCCACCCGCCTCCGATCGCACTCCGACCAGATCGATGCGGCGGACGCGCTCGTCCGCGCCGCGTTCGACCACGCCACGCAGGGTCTCGCCCTCATCGGCGTCGATGGTCGCCTTGCGATGGGCAACCCCGCCCTGGAGCGGGTGCTGGGACGCGGTCGCCCGCCAACAGCGCCCCTGCGCATCGGCGAGGCCCTGGCCTCAGACGTCCTGGACGCGACCAGCTGGGGGGCGGGGCTGGCGGACGACCTCGCCGCAGTGAGCCGCGGGGCGCTCATCGACCTGCGAGCCGGGGCCACGGTGGCCGGACGCACGGTGTCGTTGAGCGCCCATCGGGTCGGCGGCGGGACCGGCGAGCGACGCCCCGTGCTCGTCCAGGTCGAGGACGTCACGGAGCGAGTGGCGGCGCAAGCAGAGCTCGAGCACCAGGCATCGCACGATGTCCTGACCGGCCTCGCCAACCGCCGCCGCATGACGGAGCACCTGACGTCGCGCATGCGCGCCGGTGCGCCGCCCGCGGTCGTCTTTGTCGATCTCGACCGCTTCAAGTCGGTCAACGACCTGCACGGCCACCGCGCCGGAGACCGTGTCCTGATGGTGGTCGCCGACCGGCTCCAGCGCGCCGTGCGGCCAGACGACCTCGTCGGCCGACTGGCAGGAGACGAGTTCCTCGTCGTGTGCGCGCCGCCCCCGCCCGGAGCGACCGAGCCAGCTGCCGATGCGGCGGCGCGGCTCGCGGCCCGGCTCGAGGGCGTGATCGCACAACCCATCGAGATCGGCATCCCCGAGGGGCCCATTCGAGTCCGTGCCAGCGCTGGCATCGACGTGCCTCGCCACGGTGACGAGCCGACGACCATCATCGATAGAGCGGACCAAGCGATGTACAGGGCGAAGCGCCGCAAGCGCCGTCAGATGGCCAGCGGCGCGGCCTGAGCGAGTTCGCCGCACCGCCGCTCAGATGGCTCAGATGGCTCAGATGCGGGTGCCGCTCCGAGCTTCAAGAACGAGGCCGCCGTGCCCGTCGAACGCCAGCGAGGCGCCGCCCTCCGCCAGCAGCCGGACGCGATGGCCAACAAGATCGTTGCGCCACCCCTCGGCCAGACGCGTCCGCCCCCCCGACAACAACCCAACGATGTCGGTCCGGGTTGCGAGCAGGGCGGGGTCGATGCCCTCGTCCCGCCCCAGCTGGGCGATCCAGGCCGCTGCGAGCGACACCGCGGCGCGCAGATCGCGCTCGCCTTCGTCCATCGGCGGCAGCCTGACGTCCTCCTTGGCCAGGTGGAGGCCGCGTTCGACGGCTGCCATGAGGGACTCTTGCTGCGGCGCCTTGATCGACCGTGCGTCGAGGCCGCGGATGTCGCCAAGTGCCGCACCATCCTTGGGCGGCTTGTGGGCGATGCCGAGCAGCGCCAGGTCGGCGAGAACGTACCGTGCGGGCACATCGAGCTCCTGAGCCCTGTGGTCGCGCCACGCCGCCACCTCCTGGGCCACACCGCGACTCTGGCCCTTCAGCGACCGGGTGTCCTTGAGCCGCCACCACGCCGTGGCCGGATCGTGGGGGCCACGGGCCCGGCCGAGCAGCAGCGTGCACTCGTCCTCCGCCCAGCTGCGGCGCTCCTTGGCGTCGAGGCGCTCGCCGAGCAACGTGTGCAGCTCGAGGAGATATGCCACATCGAGCGCGGCATACGACCGCTGGCTCGGAGTGAGGGGGCGCCGGCTCCAGTCCGTGAGGCGGTCGCCCTTGGGGATGCGGACGTCGAGCAGGCGCTCTGCGAGGCTGGCGAGGGACGGGATGCCCATGCCGCAAAAGCCCGCAGCCAGCTGGGTGTCGAACAACACGGTGGGCCCGACGCCGCAGGCGCGGTCCAACACCTCGAGGTCCTGGTCCGCCGCATGGGCAACGATCACCGCGCCGCTCGTCAACGCCTGCGCGAACGGGGCGACGTCGATGGCCAAGGGGTCGACCAGCGCGATGCCGTCCGGCCACGCCACCTGGAGGAGCGCGAGCTGAGGGAAGTAGGTCTTCTCACGATGGAACTCTGTGTCGAACGCCCACCGTTCCTCGCCATCCAGCACGGCGATGAGATCGGCGAGACCGGCGTCGGAATCGATCCAAATGGCGTCGTCGGCCCCAGGCATCTGCTGGTTGCTAGCGCTTGAGCGGGCGCGGTGTCGACTGCGGCTCGACCATCTCGGACATAACGTGCACCCACGACCGGCGCCGAGCGCCATTCAACAGAAGGAGACCGCCATGGCTTTGGAGGGACGCGTTGCGTTGGTGACAGGAGGCGGCCGAGGCATCGGGGCGTCGATCGCCCTTGGCCTGGCTGCGGATGGAGCGGATGTGGCCGTCAACTACCGACGCAGCGCAGACGAGGCTGCCCAGGTGGTGAAAGAGATCGAGGCGATGGGACGCAGAGCGATCGCGGTGGCCGGCGCGATCGAGGACGCCGCCGCAACGCGGGCCATGGTCGAGACCACCATCGAGGCCCTCGGCAGCCTGTCGATCCTGGTGCACAACGCCGGCGTCGCCAGCCGTGGCAAGAGCGTCTTCGAGACCGACCCGACAGAGCCAGACCGGCTCCTCGCCATCCATGCCGTCGGTCCGTTCCACTTGACCCAAGCTGCGCTCCCCCACCTTCGCGACGGCGCCCGGGGCGACATCGTGTTCATCTCGTCGGTCGCCACCCGCCACAACGCCGCCAACGGCGCGCCCTACAACATGGGCAAGGCGGCCATGGATGCCCTGGCGTTCACGCTGGCGAGGGAGGAGCGACGCAACGGCGTACACGTCAACATCGTCGCCCCCGGTCTGGTGCGCACCGAGATGGGCCGCCGCCTCGTCGGTGCCGTCGGCGTGGACATCGACACCATCGACGCCCGCTCGCCCTTCGGGCGCGTGTGCCGCCCCGAAGACGTCGCCAACGTCGTGCGCTACCTCGTCTCAGACGCGGCGAGCTACGTCACCGGCGAGCGCATCTACGTCGACGGCGGCGGCGCCTGACCGCGCCGACGCGTATGAGGCCTGGCCCGTCAGCGGATCACGGCCTGCGTCGTACAGGCATGCGGGTGGAGCGCCATGATATCGGCGGCACCCACCTGGACCCCAAGGAGCTTCAGGGCGGGCGTAAAGAGGGTGAAATCAAGCTTCTCGAACAGTTGGCCCAGCGCCGCGCCGACCAACGCTTTGGGCGTCACGTTGGCGGAGCCGTCTGGGTTGACCGTTGCGCCCGGCACGTTCACCGGCGGGTACGGCACCGGCACGGGGTCGCCTGGAGCCGGAGCCGGCACCGGGACTGGTGGTGAGACTGGTGATGGCACGATCGGCTTCACCGCGATGGGGTCCGGCACGTTGCTGATGGACACGTCGTAGGTGATCTGACTGAGCAGCAATGTGCCGGTCGTGGGGGTGGCCCCATTGACCGGATGCGGCATGTCGAACTCTGACGGGAAGGCGAACTTCGTGCGTTCGTGCTTGGTGATGCCGGCGAGGCCCTGACCGCTAACGCCGACCCGCGTGATGGTGCCCGAGGTCTTGCCATCGATGGGAACCGCGGACTCGTAGGTGAGCTCTATGTCGGGGGCTGCGGGGTCCGCAGTGCGTCCGACCTGTGCGCTGCCGGCGCTGACGTCAACGTCGATGGTGGAGCTCGGGGTCGCGCCAGTGCACACCGCTTGCACCAGGTTGGCTCCGGCCGCTGCGCCCGTCACCCGCAGCGGCAGCGAGCCCCGCAGGCGCAGGGTGACCGGCGTCGCGACTGCCGGGATCGGAGGGACGGGCGGCAGGGGCGGGACGGGCGGGACGGTGATCGTCGAACTCGGCCTGATCGTCGAGCCCGTGATGGGGTCGATCAGGGGCGGGATGACGACGACCACGGGCGGGACAGGTGGCACGGGCGGAACCGGGGGCACGACCTGAGCTGCAAGACCGGGGATGAGCCCGACGAGTGTCGTCGTCGACCCGATCGG